>JBJKWV010000075.1:0-5080 GCA_045561915.1 Flavobacteriaceae bacterium | reverse complement strand
GTTAAGTCGAATCAAAAATGGACAAACAGTAATTATTTCTGATATTGAAGTAATAATTCCTTCAAATCCGAGTTATAAACTCGGACAAACATCACCGATATCGATTACAGTTAACTAAATAGACTTAACTCATGAAAAATGTAATTTTTATTGTTTTAATACTTGCTATAATTGGTTCAAATAAAATTAGTGCCCAATCAAACTTGTTGAATGCTAAAGTTCCCCAAGAGGTGGGAATTAATTTTGAGCAAAGTTCTGCAAACGAAACAAAACCAGTTCAATATGGTTATGTAGATGACAGAGATATACTTTGGTCAAAAACAATTTGGGAGATTATCGATTTAGATGAGAGAATTAATTTTCCATATTATTACCCTTCAGTTAATAACGGGTATTTATCAAGTGATCGTCAATCTCTTTTTAGAGTATTAATGGACAACATTCAGCAAGGTAATATTACGGAAATATATGAAACAGATTATTTCAATGAAAAACTTACCTTCGAAGAATTAAAAGTTAAACTTGAAGATAGAAAAATTACAGAGGAAGCAAGGCAAAAATTAAATTCAGGTATAATTACGGAAGATCAGCTTACTGATGATGATTATGATGTTTATATAATTGATTCATTTAAAGTAATTCAATATTTTATTAAAGGAACATGGTATTTTAATAAAAGATTAGGTGAGTTAAGATACCGTTTATTAGGAATTGCTCCAGGAGCACAGGATGTTTCAACACTATCTGAAAGTTCTGAAGACCCTGATATTCTTCCATTATTTTGGGTATGGTTTCCTGACGCTCGAGAAACCTTAAATAAACATAGGGTATTTAATACAAAAAATTCCTCAAAATCAATAACCTTTGACATGATGTTGAATTCAAGACATTTTAATTCTTCAATTTATAAAGAAGAAAATGTTTATGAAGACCGTGAAGTTAAAGAGTATATATATGAAGATGCTTTACGTCAGCTAATTGAGTCGGAGCGAATTAAATCGGTCATCCGTGATTTTGAACAAGATATGTGGAACAACTAGGTTACTATATAATAATTAAAAGCGCTATTGGAAACAATAGCGCTTTTTTTATGAAAAATTAAAAGATATGAAACAAGCTATAATTGTTGGTTTTGGTTTAGCAGGATTTCATTACGCTCTTGAATTACAAAAGCATAAAAAAGATTTTATTATTATATCAAATGAAGAAGAGGGATCAAGTAGAAGTGCTGCTGGAGTTTTTAACCCAACTGTATTAAAAAAATACACAATGTCTTGGAAAGGGAAAGCGTTTTTCGATCAAGCTATTATTACCTATAGCCTTTTTGAAAAAACATATAACACAAGCATTTTTAATAAAGTTCCAATCAAATATTATTTTAACCGTTTATCAGATCATAACAATTGGGCTGTAGCTTCCCAAAAAAAGGAATTAAATCATTTTTTATCACGATCAATTATTAATAAAGTTGATGGAGGACTAAAAGGTGATTTTGGATATGGAAAACTTAAGAATGTGGGAAAGCTTGACATTAATAAATTATTAGATAAGTTTAAAAATAAATTGGCTTCGGACTGCTTCAGCCAGAGCACATTTAATTATAAAGAATTAAAATTTCTTGATAATAAAATAGAATATAAAGGTATCAAGGCTAAGTATATTATTTTTTGTGAAGGTTTCAAACTAAGATATAATCCATGGTTTTCATACTTACCTTTAATAGGATCTAAAGGAGAGTTTTTATATATACGAACAAAAGCAATTTCTCAAAAGGCGATCATAAAAAGAGGACTATTTATTGTGCCAATAGGAAAAGATCTGTTTTGGATTGGAGCGAACTTTGATAGAAAATACAAAACTTTAAGACCAACCAAATTAGGCAAAGAGTGGATACTATCAAAGCTGAAGGATATTACTGATTGTTCCTATGAAGTGATTAATCACAAAGCAGCCATCCGCCCTACAGTAAAAGATCGAAGACCTTTACTTGGGGCTCATCCAATAGAAAAAAACATCTATGTTTTTAACGGAATGGGGACTCGCGGTGTTTTAATGGGTCCATTACTTGCTAAATGGATGTACAATTTTGTTGTTGGGGGAAAAAAATTATGCCCTGAAATAGCAATTGACCGATTTGACACTTATTTTAGCAATCCAAGAAAATAAAATGTTTAATGCTCACAATATTACCATAAGCTTTGGAGGAGAAACTCTTTTTGATGAAATATCTTTTCGTTTAGGAAGAGGCGACCATATAGGACTAATTGGGAAAAATGGCGCTGGTAAATCAACTCTATTAAAACTAATGACACTTGAGAATCAGCCCACATCCGGAAGCTTTGCACTCGAAAAAAATTGTAAAATTGGATATTTACCTCAAGATCTTGATTTTGATAATGGGCGTACAGTCTTAGAGGAGGCCTATTTAGCTTTTGAAGAAATTAAAAAAGTAGAGTCAAGGCAGGAAGAAATCCACAAAATTATGGAGCAAATACAAGACTACGAAAGTCAGTCATACATGGAATTATTGGACGAGCTTAACGAATTAAATAATCGATTTGAAATGATTGGCGGTTATCATTATCAGTCTCAAACAGAAAAAATACTTTTGGGACTTGGTTTTACCATGAATGATTTAAATGCTTCAACGGATACTTTTTCTGGAGGGTGGAGAATGCGGATCGAATTAGCAAAAATCCTCTTGAAAGAAAACGATATACTTTTACTTGACGAACCAACTAATCATTTGGATATAGAATCTATCATTTGGCTGGAACAGTTCCTAAAAAAATTTAAAGGTGCTTTAGTGATGGTCTCTCATGATAGGATGTTCCTCGATCAAGTCACAAATAGAACTATAGAAATTCTTCATCAACGAATTTTTGATTTTAAAAAACCGTACTCGCAGTATATAAAACTTCGAAGAGAACTTCGTAAACAACAGCAAGCAGCTCAAAAGAATCAAGAAAAACAGATTCAACAAACTGAAAAATTAATTGAACGTTTTCGTGCTAAAGCCTCAAAGGCAAGCATGGCTCAATCACTAATAAAAAAACTAGATAAGATTGAAAGAATAGAGATTGACCCTGAGGAGAACAGAAAAATTAAATTTCAATTTTCAATTTCTCACCAACCAGGGAAAATAATTTTAAAAGCCAAGGACATAACAAAGTCTTTTGGTGATAAACATGTACTGAATTCTGTAAATATTGAAATCGAAAGAGGCGAAAAGATAGCTTTCGTCGGACAGAATGGTCAAGGAAAATCTACTCTAGCAAAAATTTTAGTAGGTGAACTCGAAAGCAAAGGAAAAGTAAGTTTAGGGCATAACGTACAAATTGGCTACTTTGCACAAAATCAATCAACCTATTTAGATCGTACAAAAACAGTAATTGAATCTGCGGAAGATTCTGCAACACCTGAAAATAGAACAAAGGTGCGCGATCTATTAGGGTCATTCCTCTTTCAAGGAGATGCAGTAGATAAAAAGGTTCAGGTGTTGTCTGGGGGAGAGCGTAATCGTTTAGCACTCTGTAAATTGCTGCTTCAGCCTTTTAACGTTCTAGTAATGGATGAGCCAACCAATCATTTGGATATTGCTTCAAAAAATGTATTGAAGCAGGCTCTCAAAAAGTTTGAAGGAACCCTCATTCTAGCCTCACACGATCGAGATTTTATTCAAGGACTTTGTGAAAAGATAATTTCATTTAAAGATAAAGAAGTCAAAGTATTTTTAGGAGATATAAATTCTTATTTGGAAGATCAAAAACTTTCTTCTTTGAAAGAGCTAGAAAAAAATACTTACGGACAAAAAAGTAATAATAAGAAAAAGAGGAATTTATATGAAAAGCAAAAAGAAATTCGAGGAACTCAACAAAAAATATTAAAAATAGAGAAACAGATTACAAATTTGGAGAAAGAGATAAAACAAATAGATTTGAAGTTAGAAATTGATTATGAAGTTACTATTAGGGAACCAAATTTCTTTGATCTTTATCAGGCAAAAAAAAGAGATTTGGATAATTTAATTGAAAAATGGGAAAAACTTCAGTAATTTTTATTTAAAAATAGACTTAACTTTTTACTGGTTATTCAATTTTTTGTAAATAACGTTCTGCGTCTAAAGCAGCCATACAGCCCGTTCCAGCAGCAGTTACCGCTTGGCGATACTCTTTATCTTGAACATCACCAGAAGCAAAAACTCCTGGAAGATTTGTCTCAGTAGTTTTTCCTTTAGTGATTATATAGCCTGAGTCATCCATATCTAATTGATCTTTAAAAATTTCTGTATTGGGTTTATGACCAATAGCAATAAATAAACCAGTTATAGTAATTTCTTCAGTCCCTCCTGTTTTATTATTCTTTATACGAATCCCCTCAACAACTTGTTTTCCAAGAACTTCATCAATTTCAGAATTGTATTTAAGATCAATATTTTTCGTATTTGTGACTCGGTGTTGCATTGCTTTCGATGCTCTCATCTTATCTTTTCGGACTAACATAGTTACCTTGGAGCAGATATTAGCTAGGTATGTAGCTTCTTCAGCGGCGGTATCACCACCACCAACAATTGCTACCTCTTGTGCTTTATAAAAAAATCCATCGCAAACAGCACATGCAGAAACTCCACCACCACGCAGGCGTTGTTCACTTGGTAAGCCAAGATATTTAGCTGTGGCTCCAGTGCTTATAATAATAGTAGTTGCTTGTAATTCAGTTCCATCTTCAGTATATGCCCTATGAATTCCTCCAGCTTCAATTGAAAATTCAACTTTATTAATAAATCCCACACGCACATCAGTTCCAAAGCGTTCAGCTTGTTGTTGTAATTGGACCATCATGGTTGGTCCATCAACACCATCTGGATATCCTGGGAAATTGTCTACTTCAGTTGTAGTGGTAAGTTGACCGCCAGGTTCCATGCCAGTATAAAGAACTGGATTTAAGTCAGCTCTTGCAGCATAAATTGCTGCTGTATATCCTGCAGGACCACTTCCAATTATTAAAGTCTTAAGAATTTCCATTATCTGATATTTTATTCAAATGTAAACCATATCTTTTAGTTGTATCTTCGTTTTGT
>JBJKWV010000074.1:0-5220 GCA_045561915.1 Flavobacteriaceae bacterium | reverse complement strand
TAGAGGGATTATTTTCGGCAATCTCAGCCTCTTGGTCTTCATCAAAAGCGATGCAATCTAATTTATATTTGTAAGGAACAATATGTCGAGCAAATTTAGCTTTTAAATCTTTAGATATTGGTTTTGCTTCAGGAAGTTTTTGCTTAAAAGGATCAACTTGCCTACCATTTTTCCAAAAACGATAACAAACATGTGGCCCTGAAGTGTTTCCAGTCATACCTACCCAACCAATAATATCTCCTTGCTCAACAAATTGCCCAACCCTAACGTTGTGTTTTTTCATATGAAGGTATTGAGTAGAGTAGGTACTGTTATGTCTAATAGTAACATAATTCCCATTTCCTCTTGAATAACGTGCTTTAACTATTTTTCCACTTGCTGTAGCTAGTATCGGTGTTCCTACAGAAGCTGCAAAATCAGTTCCTTTATGGGGGCGTACACGATTTCCGTAAAGAGCTATCCTTCTTCTAAGATTGTAGCGTGATGAAACCCTATTAAATTTTAAGGGACCTTGTAAAAAAGCCCGTCTTAGACTTTTCGCTTGATCATCAAAATAATCTACAATACCTTTTTTTGGATCACTAATATATTCAAAGGCGTAAAGGGGTTTGCCTTTATGTTCAAAATAGGCAGCTTTAATTCGATCAACTCCAATGGAAACGGAATCATCTACAAACTTTTCAGTATAAATAATTTTAAATCGATCTCCTTTTTGTAAACGAAAAAAATCGACTGTCCAAGCATACACATCGGATAGATAATATGTAAGGGACTCATTAATACCACTATTTTGCATTGTTTCGTATAAAGAACTTTTAATTATTCCAGATGCCTCAAGTTCTACTAAACGAACTGGTTTTTCAACTCGTTCTCCATACAAGCTATCTCGCAAATGAATTCTGATAAATGATTGTGGTCCAGGATGATAAACAAAATATTCTGGGGTGGAGATACTGTCTTTAGAATAAAAAAGGCTATAAGGCTTTCCAATTGTTAGTTTTCTTACACTAGCCTTTCCTTTAATCGCCTGAAGAATATTGTATACTTCAGGATAATCGATTCCATTATCTTCTATTATTTTTCCAAAGGTATCTCCGCGCCTGATTTTTTTTGTTTCTAGATCAAACTCATTTAGATCTATACCATATAAAAGATTAGGTATTAACTTTTCAACGATTTTTACAGTTTTTTCAGTAGGGTGATTTGGATTATTGTTGCATCCTATAAAAAAGAAAATCAAAAAAGCCATCAATATTCGATGCATAAATGAATTTTTCACAAATTTCGAAACTTATTTAAGTTAAATAAAAATCATAAACAAAAGTTATACCTATTTTTCAAACTAATCAAATAAGATTTCAAAAGGATATTTAAGGTTTTTAAAATTCTCTAAATCTGCTTTAATAGATCCTACTAGGATGTCAGCTTGCAATCGAATTGGAAGTCTATTTTTATCCTCTGAAACCCAGAGAGTGACGCTCTCTTGTTCTTCAAAGACTCTACCTGATTGAACCAGAGGACGAAACTTCATACATTTAATCCTCCCAAACTTTGATCGAATGGTTTCAACACCTAAGAATTTTAGTTTAAAAACATAGTTTTCATTATCAAAAAACATATTTATATCAAAACTGTCGTTAATTTTTACTCCCTTTTTTGGATAAAATTTCCTTAAATAATAAAAACATGAAATTAAATCCTGCACACCCTTTTCGATTGAGAATTCTTTAATCGTATCCCTTTTAATATCATTGACTATTGCAGTAGCTTTATCATGATCAAAATCAATCTCAACATTTTTTGTATATCCGCCTTCATTAATGTCTCGAATAAATTTATAAGGTAGACCTGTTTTTTGATCAAAATAGCTTTCATAGTAATCCTCAACTTTAAAAAACCATTTAGCTATACCAGTTGTTTCCCCAAAACCTTTGGCATGGTAAACAGCCTCATTATTTAGAGAATCACTTTCTAAAGAAAACGACGCATAACTTGCATTAAAAGGCCCGTAATGTAAGCGCAATTGAAACCATTCGCCATTTTGAAAAGATTCGAAAGGGGGTAAAGTATTTTCTATGGGTTTTTGAGAAAAGCCCCATAGGGTAAATATTAAAAAAATTAGAAGAAACTGTTTTACCATAAATCAAAGATAAATCTCTTTATCGAGTTTTTTTTGATATTAAATTCAATGTTTTTGAAGAGCATTGAAAATTTGCTCTCCCTTATGCTTCCCTAAAATATCGATAACTTCTTTTTTTGAAGCTGCCTTTATACCTTTATATGATTTTAAAACACTTAACAACTTATCTCTGGTAGAAGGACCAATACCTTGAATCCTGTCCAGTTTTGAAGTCAAACTTACTTTACTTCTTTTTTGGCGGTGAAAACTAATACCGAAACGGTGAGCCTCATCTCTTGCACGTTGAAGAATTTTTAGGCTTTCTGATTTTTTATCTAAGTATAAGGGTACACTGTCATTAGGAAAATAAATCTCTTCAAGGCGTTTTGCAATTCCTAAAATTGATATTTTTCCACGTAATCCAAGAGCATCCAAGCTTTTTACAGCTGAAGAAAGTTGTCCTTTTCCTCCGTCAATCACAATCAATTGAGGAAGGGGAGCATTTTCATCTAAAAGTCTTTTATAGCGCCTTAAAACAACTTCCTCCATAGACGCAAAATCGTCGGGACCAGTAACAGTTTTGATATTGAAATGACGATATTCTTTTTTGCTTGGTTTCCCATTTTTAAAAACTACACAAGCTGCAACTGGATTGGATCCTTGAATATTTGAATTATCAAAACATTCAATATGGGTGGGTTCTTTTGGTAATCTCAAATCAACTTTCATTTGACTCATAATACGCTTAGAATGACGATCAGGATCAGTAATTTTCATCTGTTTATAGCGATCAATACGAAAATATTTAGCGTTTCGAAGAGATAAATCTACCAATTTCTTTTTGTCTCCTTGTTGAGGAACAAAAGCCTTTAACTCTTCACCTAAAGAAACTTTATGGGAGATGAATAAGGTCTTCGAAATACTTGAAAAAAGCTTTCTAATATCAATTATTCCAAGCTGTAGAAGGGTTTCATTTTCTTCGTCTAACTTCTTTTTAATCTCTATTGTATGTGATCTTACTATTGCACCAAAAGATACTTGTAAGTAATTTATGTAACCATGGCTTTCATCAGAAATAATTGAGAAAACATCTACATTACTGATTTTAGGGTTTACAATCGTTGATTTTGCTTGGTAATTAACGAGCACATTAATTTTTTCTTTCAAAACTTGAGCTTCTTCAAACTTTAATTCACTTGATAAGAGCTTCATTTCTTTTTTAAAATGATTGATACAAAAACTCAAATTTCCGTTGATTAATTGTTTTATTGACACTTCGTGTTTTTCAAACAAAAAAATAGATGATTCTTTATTATTGATTTTTAAAAGATGATTTAGTTCCTGGTTTAAAAACGGATAGATTTCTTTGATTAATTGAATCAAAATTTTAAGATGCTTAACGCTTGTAAATGGACCAAAATACTCTCTTGATTTATCAGTTATATTTCTTGTAAAAAATATTTTAGGTTTAGGTTGTTTTTCTAAACAGATCCATGGATAAGTTTTATCATCTTTTAGAAGGATGTTGTATCTGGGTTTATATTTTTTTATAAGATTATTTTCCAGAAGTAAGGCATCCATTTCAGTATCCACAACAACGTGTTCTATTCGGTCTATATTTTTAACTAATACTCTTGTTTTTTGATTATCTGGAGTTTTTTTAAAGTATGAGCTTACGCGTTTTTTAATATTTTTAGATTTTCCTATATAGATTATTTTATTCCCTTTATCATAAAATTGATAAACTCCAGGAACTTCTGGCAACCCTTTTATTTGAATTTCAATAACATCTAATTTCACAAAACGAAAATATTGATTTTCTTTGGGTCTATAATTAAATCCTATCTGATTTCATGAATTCTGAATTTTCAAAATCTGAATTAAGATCTGTTTTTTTGAGAAAGCGTCTTGAACTTAGTGAAGAGAAACATGAAAAATTATGTTTTGAAATTGCAAATCAATGTTTAAAGCTTCCGATTTGGGATTTTGAGTACTTTCATTTATTTCTTTCTATAAAATCTAAGGCAGAAGTAGACACTTCCCTAATACTGACCATGCTTCAAGGAAGAGATAAACAAGTAATAATTCCTAAAGTAAATGGGGATAATTTAGAACATATTTTATTGACAGATAGCACCAAGATTAAAGTTAACTCTTGGGGAATACCCGAACCTGATAAAGGAATTTTAATTGATCCAAGAGATTTAGATATAATATTTATACCATTATTGGTATATGATAAAATAGGGAATCGCGTGGGTTATGGTAAGGGATTTTATGATAATTTCTTAGTGAACTGCAAACCAGAAGTTATAAAGATCGGGCTTTCTTTTTTTAACCCTGTAGATAAAATATCTGGGGTTCACACTAATGATATCCCTTTAGATTTTTGTGTTAATCCTAAGGAGATAATAAATTTTTCTTAATTTGTTTGTAACGTATACTACTCATATTAAAAAAAATGTTAAGTTTGCGTTACATTAACAAAAAAGATAAAACCATGGAATATCAAGCTGAACTTTTAATACCTCTTTTTGGAATACTTGCAGGAATTATAATTCCGATAGCAGTATTTATTTGGCAGTATCATGAAGAAAAAGGAAAGAGAGAAACTGTACTAGAAATATCTAAACACTTGGATGATCCTTCCAAATTGGAGGAGTTATTAAAAATTTTTGAGGAGCGTAAAAAAGAACCTATAGATTATCGTAGAGGAGGAGTAATTACAACTTTTGTTGGAATAGGTCTATATCTGCTTGGTTTTTTAGCACTTGGTAGGATATTAGAAGGAGTTGGAGTTTTAGTTGGTTTAATTGGTATTGGAACTTTGATAGCTGGATACCTTTATCCAAATACAGGTAAAGAATTAACTGACGCTGTTGAAGAGTTTGAAAAAAAATAATTTTGGGTAAGAACCACAAAAAACTTCAAAATAATCTTGAGGAACTTAGAAAATCTGCTGGTTTAACTCAGCAAGAACTATCAGTTTCTGCAGAAGTATCAAGAAAGAGTATTAATGCTATTGAGAACGGTATTTATATCCCTTCAACAGTTTTAGCATTAAAGATTGCGAACACACTTAACTGTAAAGTTGAAAACCT
>JBJKWV010000073.1:0-5700 GCA_045561915.1 Flavobacteriaceae bacterium | reverse complement strand
TAATGGCAGTTTCAATTTATCCTAAGGAGGGTAATCCATTGTGGGAAGATTATTCTACTAAAGCTGTAATTCAAACTCTTAAAACATATTCAAAATTTACATTTGATTATCCTTATCCAAAAGCAGTTTCAGTACATGCAAAAAATATAGGCATGGAATATCCTATGATCTGTTTTAATTTTGGTCGACCTGAAGAAGATGGATCTTATTCTGATCGAACAAAGTTTGGAATGATTAGTGTAATAATCCATGAAGTTGGACACAACTATTTTCCGATGATAGTTAATTCAGATGAGCGTCAATGGGGATGGATGGATGAAGGGTTAGATACTTTCGTGCAATATCTAACTGAACAAGATTTTGGGATTTCATATCCTGAGTCAATAGGTGGGCTTGATAAATATCCGTCTCGCAGGGGAGCACCAAAAAATATTGTACCATATATGGCTGGAAACCAAGAATTTATTTCTCCTATAATGTCAAATCCTGAAAATGTTTATCAATTAGGTCCCAACGCCTATGCAAAACCTGCAACAGCTCTAAATATTTTAAGGGAAACTATAATGGGTAAGGAAGCATTTGACCATGCTTTTAAAACCTATTCACAGCGATGGATGTTTAAACATCCAACCCCGGAAGATTTTTTTAGAACTATGGAAGATGCATCTGCAATTGATTTAGATTGGTTTTGGAGAGGTTGGTTTTATTCTACTGATGTAGTTGATATCGGTGTTAAAAACGTTAAGCAATATTACTTTTCTGATTCACCGGATCAGAAAGCGAAAAAGAAATTAGATTCTTATGGATATAGTTTGCAAAATTTACCAGATATGGTATTTAAAATAGACGATCAAAGTGAGTCATTTAATTCTGATTTAGTTGATCAAAATCCTGTGGAAAATTCTCAAATATTGAGAGACTTTTTATTAAAAGAAGGAATTAACCTTAAATCGCAAACACCTAAATATTTGTATGAAGTTGAATTTCAAAAACCTGGAGGTCTAGTTATGCCTCTGATAGTTGAATATAGTTATGCCGATGGAAGTACAGAAAGAATAACCTATCCTGCGCAATTATGGAGAAAAAATGATTCAAGTGTTACAAAAACAATCGCCTCAAGTAAAAAGTTAATAGGTGTAACAATAGATCCTGATCTTGAAACTGCTGATGTCAATTTAGACAATAATAATTGGCCAAAAAAAGAAGCCTCTTCTGATTTTGAAAAGTTTAAAGCGAAAATTAAAGGATAGTGTTTTTGAAATACTTAATCGATTCATGAATTCATAATTTATCTCATAAACCTTTTATATTTGTTAAAAATCTAAATATGCTTTTGTTTATAAGTGGGGCAGAAATCGTCTTTGTTTTTTTTATTGTGTTACTTGTATTTGGAGCAGACAAAATACCTTCAATTGCTCGTACTTTAGCTAAAGGGATGACTCAGGTCCGTCAAGCCACAAATGAGATAAAAAGTGAAATCCAAAAAAGTGCGGATGTAGATATTGAAAATCCTACTAAAAATTTATCTCAGGATTTTAAAAAAGAGGTAGACAAAGTAAAAAAAGACTTTACAGATTTAGGGGATTCCATTAAGCGTGATCTCTAAAGAACCCAGCTTAGGTTTAAACCATCTCTAAAAGGCAACAATAATGTTTTTATTCGGGAGTCTTTCTTAAGCTTCTTATTATAATCTTGCAAAGCAATAGTGCTAACATCCTTAGGATCAGGTTTTTGAATGACTTTTCCACTCCACATTACATTGTCAGATATAATTAACCCTCCTTTTCTAGTCTTGGGGAGTACCTGTTCAAAATATTCATTATAATTGACTTTGTCTGCATCAATAAATACTAGGTCAAATGGACCTTCAATACTAGGGAGTATTTCTAGTGCTGGCCCCAAATGTGCGTGTATACTTTTTGCATACTCACTACTAGAAAAATACTTTTCCTGTAGGTAAACTAATTCGGGGTTAGAATCAATGGTATGAAGTTCGCCCTCTTTTTGAAGCCCTTCAGCAAGACAAAGACTTGCATAACCAGTGAAAGTACCTATTTCTAAAATCTTTTTTGGTTTCACAAGTTGTGATAAAAAACTTAAAAGTCGACCCTGCAAAGGACTACTTAGCATTCTTGGTTGTAGGACTTTTTGATGAGTTTCTTTTTCTAATTCCAATAATAGTTGGGGTATTGGTTCGCTATATTCTAAGGCATAAGACGACCATTGATCAAGAATAGTACTTGAATTTGTATTATTTTTTGGGTCTCGCATATGGAAGGCGATCTAAAAGTTTAGGATTTGCATATCCATCAAGACCATTGATAGCTACAATATTACCTTTGTCTAACTGAACCCAGCCATCAGATAAAAGTAATGATTCAGATAAATAAATATCTTCAATGCTGGCTACAATCATTATGGTATCATTTTCTTTAATATGATACTCATTTTGATAACGACATCCAATTTGAATAGGCGAATCTTTAACAAATGGTACATTCCAGCCATCTTTTTTTTCAACCTTCAGGTCAGTTTTTTCAAACTCAGAAATATTTTTAGGATATTTTGCAGATGTATGGTGGGCGTCACTAATTTGAGAATTTACAATTGCATTTAAAGTGAATATCTTTGTTGATATTATGTTTGAATATGTATGCCTTGGAACTGATGTTGGACGTATAATAAACCCTATTAATGCAGGATTACTTCCCAAATGGATTACAGAACTGAATATAGCAACGTTTTCGTTTCCCTCCTTTGAAACTGAGCCTAATAAGTGAGCTGATTTATATCCAGTAATGCTATTAACTAAATTAAGGCGATATATTTTCGACATTTCTCTAAGATCATTTGACGGAATATGCTTCATAATTTTTTACAAATATTTTAGGTATGAAATGATTTAGGAGTTTGCATTTTTATCAAAACGAAGAACAGTAAAAATTAAAATGAAAATAACCACAAGCAATGAACCGATAAAAATATAATGTTCTGGTATCTCATTTGATGACAAGAATCCAGTTAGAATTTTTTTGTCTAAAAACGAAATAAAAAATGCTAACGGGAATAATATAATTAAGAATTTAAGTCGTTTTAAGAATGTCATCATTTTAAATATAAATTTATCTAAATTAAGAAGAGATTTTTTAATTTTATTAAAAAATTTATAGACTTATGTTACAATTTTATATTCTTTTAAATACTCTTTTTTATGTTTTCTTTCAACCAACTTCTGTAGAAGGTTTGTGGGTGACACAAGATGACAAAACAAACAAAGAAAAATCAGAAGTTTTATTATATCAAAAAGATGGAAAACTTTATGGTAAAATCGTTCGTTTACTTTTGCCAGAAGACCAGGGAAAGTTATGTAAAGAGTGCAAAGGGGATGAAAAAAATAAACCTATCGCTGGAATGGTAATTGTAAAAGATTTGATTTTAGAGGACGATGTATGGGAAGAAGGAACCATATTGGATCCAAAGTCAGGTAAAGTTTATGATTGTTACATAAATTTGGAAGATGCAAGCACACTAAAAGTAAGAGGCTATCTTGGTTTTTCTTTTTTAGGTAGAACTCAAATTTGGAAGCGGAAAGATTAATAAATAAGTTTCTCTAAAAACTAGAATAATAGTTGATTTAATTTTATTTAGAAGATTTAAAATAATTTTATACATTTGAAATTATGTCACGACGCATTATTCATTTTGAGTTTCCTTCAGGCGTTGATTCCGTTTTTATAGACGGAAAAAGATATACACGTACTCAATTTGACAGAGCAAAAGCTAGAGAAAAAAGAAGAGATAAAAAAGGTCGCTTTCTGAGTATTTAGTAATCCAATAAACACAATACCTTAATTGATGTTATCGCTGAATTAACGGTAATATAAAAATAAATAGTTAAGCTCTGAGAACAATTTAAATTACTTGAACATCATCTTTATTTAATTTGCTACTTATTTGTATATTGTTTTTACTAACTATTAAATCAATTTATAAATGAAATATGTTATTATAGGTTTTTCTACATTTCTTTTTATTTTTTGTAATAATCCTAAGCCCACACCAAATCCAAAAGTTCATATTTATGATCAGTCCTTTGATTCAATAATCAACGAGTTTTCAGAAATAGAAGTTTTGGCAGATTCAATATCACTCCCAGAAGGACCAGTATGGGATGAGAGTTCTAAATCACTTCTTTTCGTTGATATTGTTAACAATAAAGTCTTAAAATGGAATGAAAAAGGCGGTGTAACAGATTTTATTATGCCTTCTGGTAATACTGGATATGCTCCAAATTTAGGTAAGGGATTATTAGGAGCTAATGGTCTTTCTTTCGATAGCGAAGGTGAATTAATATTATGTCAACATGGTGACAGAAGAATCGCGAGGATAAAAAACCAAAGCTCAGATAATCCAACTTTTTCTACTGTTATTGATAATTATAATGGAAAAAAATTAAACAGTCCTAATGATTTGACCATTTCAAAAGATGGATATATTTATTTCACGGATCCACCATTTGCCTTTTTTGACCTTAATACTTACAGCTTTGTTGATACAGAAATGAGAGAGTTGGATTTTAATGGAGTATTTCGGTTTAACCCAAAAAATAATGAAATTAATATTGTGTCAAAGGATATTGATGTTCCTAACGGGTTAGCATTGTCTCCAGATGAAAAATTTCTTTATGTAAATAAAATGGGGAGTCCATTTTCTAATACTCCTGCTAAAATCATTAGAATTAATCTTACTGACATGTCAAGTGACACTTTTTTTGAAGGGAGTAATTTATTAAAGGACTTCGAGGGAAATTATGACGGTATGAAAGTTCATTCAAGTGGAAATATTTTTACTTCTGGCCCAGGAGGACTTTTAATAATTTCTCCAAATGGAGAATTACTTGCTAGAATAGATTTTGGAGATATTACAAATTGTGCTTTCGATAAAAATGAGCAATACTTGTATGCAACTGGATTTATTTCTAATCCAAAAATATTTAGAATTAAATTGAAAAACTAGATATAGTTTCTTGTAATACTAAATTTTTAAAACACAAATTTATACTCTGATCTTGGCGTCTAAATTATTGAATACATTCTCTTTTAGTATAGATTACATGAAGAATTAAATTATAAAATATAATAGAGTTTTTTATATTTGATTATTACTAATCACAAAATAATTCAAATGAACAAGTATTTAATTAAAAGGGAAATTGAAGGTGCCTCTCAAATACCTAGTGAAAAATTAGATGAAATTGGACAAGGATCTGAATCAGTATTAGTTGAAATGAGAAATGAAGGAAAGAAAATAGAACAAGAACATAGTTATATTGCTGGGAATAATGTTTTTTGTGTCTATAATGCAGAATCTGAAGATACCATAAAAGAGCATTCTAGCCGTGCTGGTGTCCCTGCTAATGAAATAACCTTAATATCCAGTATATTAGAGCATAATACAAGTAATGATTAAATCATTAAGACCTCTTTTTTTATTGGGTTTAGTTTTATTGTAAACTAATTTGATGCAAAACGAATTGAGTAAATTATCTGTTAAATCAGAAATTAAATTAAATGCCGATATAAAGAAAATTTGGAAATTATTCTCAACACCATCTCACTTAGAATTATTTCATCCTTTTTGTAAGAATAACAAAATAGTTATTTGGAATGAACAAACGAAAATAGATAAGCTCACTTATCT
>JBJKWV010000072.1:0-5853 GCA_045561915.1 Flavobacteriaceae bacterium | reverse complement strand
GTACTCGGAGCGGGACTTGAACCCGCACGACCGCAATGGTCATTGGATTTTAAGTCCAACGTGTCTACCAATTCCACCATCCGAGCGATAATCTGAGCGAAAGACGGGATTTGAACCCGCGACCCTCACCTTGGCAAGGTGATGCTCTACCCCTGAGCTACTTTCGCATTGTGGAATGCAAATGTAAAATAAAATCTAAATATGACTTAATCTTTTAAATCAAAAAAACATTAATCTAGCCTTGACCCTTTTGAGAAATTCTTCGTTTTATTTGATTTAATTGCATTAAGGCTTCAACCGGAGTTAAAGTGTCGATGTCTAAAGCTGCGATCTCCTCTCTTATAGCTTCAAGTAATGGATCATCAAGATTAAAAAAACTTAGCTGTAATTCGGATTCACTATCTTTTTTAATATTATCCTTTTTCAAACTATGTGAACTTTCCAAAGTTTTAAGCTTAGCTTTAGCAGTACTTAAAACATGTTGTGGCATACCAGCCATTTTTGCTACATGAATCCCAAAACTGTGAGCACTTCCTCCAGGAACCAACTTTCTTAAAAAAAGAACATCATCTTTTGTCTCCTTAATAGATACGTTAAAGTTTTTAACCCGCTGGAAAGACTTAGTCATCTCATTCAATTCGTGATAGTGTGTTGCAAATAAAACTCGGGGTCGAAATGGGTGCTCATGTAAATATTCTGTTATAGCCCATGCTATGGAAATCCCGTCATAGGTACTAGTTCCTCTTCCTATTTCATCCAAAAGCACTAGGCTACCCTGTGAAATATTATTGAGAATAGATGCTGTTTCGTTCATTTCTACCATAAAAGTTGAAGCCCCCATTGAAATATTATCACTGGCACCAACACGAGTAAAAATCTTATCTACAATCCCAATAGTGGCTTTTGTTACTGGAACAAAACTTCCTATTTGAGCTAAAAGCGAGATCAAAGCTATTTGACGAAGTAATGCTGATTTTCCGGACATATTAGGTCCAGTAATCATAATTATTTGTTGAGTTTCTCGGTCTAAGTAAAGATCATTAGCAATGTATGGCGTACCCAGTGGCAATTGTTTTTCTATTACCGGGTGTCTTGCACCCTGAATATCTAAAAAGTTATCATTAGTCATTTTTGGGCAAGAGTAATTATTTTTTTTTGCCATTTTTGCAAAATTACTCAATACGTCCCACTGAGCTACTGCAGTAGCATTTTGTTTTAAAACCTCTAATCCGTTTTGTAAATTTCGCACTAACTCACTAAATAATTGTTGCTCTAGGTTTAAAATAAGATCTCCAGCTTGTAAAATTTCTGATTCAAACGTTTTTAATTCTTCTGTTATATAACGCTCTGCGTTTACTAATGTCTGTTTTCGAATCCATTCTTCTGGAACTTTATCTTTATGAGTATTTCTAACTTCAATGTAATAACCAAATACATTATTGAAAGCAATTTTAAGCGATGGTATTTGGGTTCGCTCAGTTTCCCTTTCTAGCATTTTATCCAAATGAGCTTCAGATGTTTCACGTAAATCTCTTAATTTATCTAACTCTTTTGAAAAGCCTCTTGCAATAACTTTTCCTTTGGAAACCAAAACAGGAGCATCTTGGTGCAAAGAATTTTCAAGTATGGTTAAAAGCTTTTTACATGAAGAAAGCTCATTAATTTGCTTTTTTAGACCTGAAGCTTTTAATTCCTTTACATAAAATTTAAATTGCTCAATAACTTTCAAAGAAAATGTCAATTGGTTTAATGCTCTTGGAGAGATTTTCTCTGTAGCTATTTTAGCCATTACTCTTTCAATATCGATAATTTGATCAAGTGCTTTAATTGTTTCATCTAAAAGAGTTTCATCTTCCAAAAATTCTTTTACACATTTTTGTCTTCCTTCAATTAAGCTAATTTCTTTCAAGGGAAAAGCAAGCCATCGCTTTAAAAGACGTGCTCCCATAGGTGTTTTTGTTTGATCAATGACTTTTATCAGTGGAACACCCTCAGGATGGTTAGGATAAAAAAGTTCTAGGTTTCTTTGAGTAAATTGATCTAACCAAACATAACTACCTTGAATTATTGGCACAAGACGAGTTATATGTTGTAATTTTTCATGCTGAGTTTCCGAGAGATAATGCATCACAGCACCAGCAGCTGATATCCCTACTGTATATTTATGAATTCCAAATCCTTCTAGAGAATTAGTTTGAAAATGTGATATCAGTTTATTTTTAGCTGTACTTAATTCAAAAGCCCAATCTTCCATGTAAAAAAATGGAAATTGTTCACCCAACTGCTCTAAAAAAAACTTCTTTTTTGGCTTTGGAATCAAAACTTCACTAGGACTATAACTCTCAAGTAACTGTTGAATTTGTTCTAGATTACCCTCTGAAACAGAAAAGTCACCTGTTGAGATATCTAAAAAAGAAACTCCCCAATTTTTTTTATAAAAAATAGCTGCTAAATAATTATTTTTCTTTTGGTCTAAAACGTCATCGTTAAGCGATACGCCAGGTGTAATCAATTCTGTAACTCCTCGCTTTACAATGGTCTTAGTCATTTTAGGATCCTCTAATTGGTCACAAATAGCAACGCGACAGCCTGCCTTCACCAACTTAGGTAAATAAGTATTTATTGAATGATGAGGAAATCCTGCAAGTTCTGTTTCACTTGTACTTCCAGCACCACGCTTAGTTAAGATTATTCCAAGAATTTTCGAAGCGCTAACAGCATCTTTTCCAAAGGTTTCATAAAAATCACCAACACGAAAAAGTAATAAGGCATCAGGATATTTCGCCTTGATACGATTATACTGCTTCATAAGCGGCGTTTCTTTTACTTCTTTAGACACTTAAATTGATTTTTACTAATGTATTTAAAATTTGAAGGTTTCCCCAAAAACAAAGATGCAAATCACTTAATAAAGTTTATAGTATGTATTTTTGTTTTTTTACAATTTATGAGAAAACTTAAAAATGAAGAACTAGATCGTAAATCAATAGAAGATTTTAAAGTCTCTAAAAAACTACCTCTCACAATTGTATTAGATAATATTAGAAGTTTAAATAACATCGGGTCTGTTTTTAGAACAGCTGATGCTTTTCTGGTAGAAAAGATTTATCTCTGTGGGATAACCGCTTCACCTCCACACAAGGATATTCAGAAAACTGCGTTGGGCGCATCAGAGAATGTAGCTTGGGAGCATGTAGATTCTACAATAGAAATTGTTAAAAAACTCCAATCTAAGGGGATATCTGTATGGCCCATTGAACAAACAGAAGGATCCACATCATTGGATTTTTTTAATCCTAAGCCCAAAAAATCGTATGCTTTTATCTTAGGAAATGAAGTAAAAGGAGTAGACCAAAAAGTAATAAATATTTGTAAAAGGGCCATTGAAATTCCTCAGTTTGGAACAAAACATTCTCTAAATATAAGTGTTGCTGCTGGTCTTTTAATATGGGATTTTTTTACTAAAACGAAGCTCTGAAAATTGCTCTAAGAATACTTTCAAAAGTATTTTCATCACTTTCAAAATCTTTTTTATTTACATCAATCTCTATAATATTAAAAGATATATTTTTTTTTAGTAATTCTTTATATCCTTTTTGAAGATTGATAAGATAGTTTCGGTTAATGTTTTTTTCAAAGGAACGCTCTCTGCTCTGAATATTTGCTTTTAGTTTTGATATTCCGCATTTAAGAAATATCAAAAGATCTGGCTTTTTTATAGATTTTATTCTGTTTTCAAAATCTTTCTTGTAAGTATTATATTCAAGGGTATCTAAATTTATTTTAGAAAAAACTAAGGATTTATATATTGAAAAATCAGCAATTACAAAATCATGTTTTTTTCTCCAAAAAGAAATATCATTTTCAAACCTATCATTTAGGAAAAATTTTTCTGCTTGTAAAGCAAATGACTTTGGATTTTTATAAAAATCTTCTAAAAAAGGGTTGTTTGAAAAAGATTCAGTTAAAAGTGTTGCCTTATAATATTCAGCGATTTTAGTAGCTAAAGTTGTTTTGCCAACACCAATATTACCCTCTATTACTATATAAGGAAATTTTTTAAAAATTGGAGGTAGACTTAAATCATAAATTAAAGGAGTAGCAGTTGTGTTGTCAGAGCTTTTTTGAAATAGCTCTTCAGATGTTTGGTGTAAAATTGGATGAACAAATTTTGGAGCAATTTCACAAAGAGGTGCCAATACAAAGTTACGTTGGTGTAATCTAGGATGAGGAACTTTTAATTCAGATGAAAATATAATTTTACTTCTATAAAAGAGCAGGTCTAAATCTATAATTCTTGACTCATAACCGTTTTTTTTAGTGCGATATCTCCCCATTTTTTCTTCCACATCCAATAGTATATCTAAAAGAGATTTAGGATTGAGTTTTGTTTCAAGGATCACACATGCATTGTAAAATGGTTCACTTTCAAATCCCCATGAGTGAGTTTCATATACTTTTGACAAAGAATTTATTTTTAAAGGGTGAGAATCAAGAAGTGCTAAAGCCTTATATAGTGACTCCAATCTGTCTCCACGATTACTGCCTAACGATATTATAATTTGGTCTTTCAAAAAAAAATTTAAAATGATGACAAAGCTACAAAACCCTATATTTGTACCACCAACTTTAAAGCTTATTAAATGAATTTTACAAGAAGTTTTTTTGCCTCCGTTTTAGGTTCACTCACTGCTTTTGGACTCTTATTTGTTATTTTACTTTTAATTATATCAGCTACTGCAAGTATTTTCAATGCTTCTAGTGGAAGTGTTACTTTGAGTGACAATAGTATTTTAAATTTAGACTTGAACCTACCAATTGTAGAAAGACCCCCTGTTTTTGATGAAATTCAAAATATTTTAGGACTTGAAGATCAGGTTATAGGCTTACCAAATATTCTTTCAGCCATCGATATTGCGTCAGAAAATCCAAAAATCAAAGGAATAAGCCTTCGCTCTGATTTTATCTCATCTGGATGGGCACAAACCAACAGCATAAGAAGGGCTCTAAAAGATTTTAAATCTAAGGGCAAATTTATTTATGCATATGGAGATGTCTTTACCCAAAAAGGATATTTTCTTGCATCTGTTGCAGATTCTATATTTTTAAATCCAGCAGGAACTATGGAATTTAAAGGACTTGCTTCGGAGATTTTATATTATAAAGACTTTCAAGATAAATATGGATTTAAAATGGAGGTCGTCCGCCATGGTAAATATAAAAGTGCAGTGGAACCATTTTTAGAAAATGAGATGAGTAATGAAAATAAATATCAAATAAGTAGTTTACTCAACGATATTTGGTCTACACTTAGAGAAGAAATATCAGATTCGAGAGGTTTATTACCTGAAACTTTAGATGAAATAGCAACTAATAAAATTTCAATTCCTCAGGATGCAATCTCTTCAAGACTTATAGACGGTTTAGCCTATGAAGATGTTTTTTTCGAAAAAATTAAAACTCGTTTGAAATTGGACAAAGACGATAAGCTTAAAAAGGTAAGTGTAGATAGAATTAATAGAACAAATAAATCTTACGATGCATCAATTAAAGACAGAATTGCGATTGTTTTTGCTAAGGGAACTATCCTATATGGAGAGGGTTCTGAATCTATCATAGCACAAGGGGTGTTTGTTGAAACTATTGAAGAATTAGCTAATGACGATTGGATCAAAGCAGTTGTTTTAAGGATTGATTCTCCTGGAGGAAGTGCTTTGACATCAGAGTTGCTATGGAGGGCAATAGAAAAATTGAAAGAATCTAAACCGGTTATTGTATCTATGGGAAATACTGCTGCATCTGGAGGTTATTATATAGCTGCTGGTGCAGATCATATTTTTGCTGATCCTTTAA
>JBJKWV010000071.1:0-6703 GCA_045561915.1 Flavobacteriaceae bacterium | reverse complement strand
AGCCTTAAGGATATTAGTAAACAACTTATTATTTCTCCACCACTAAATTCTTCTCAATATAAAGTTTCTCCAACTACCGGAGCTTCAAAAAAAATCACTTTGGAGCTAAAAGATAGTCTTATGGAAAATACCACATATACTTTTAATTTTGGAGAAAGTATTATAGACTTTAATGAATCTAATGCTACTTCTTATCTTACTTACACGCTTTCTACGGGTGAAACAATAGATTCTCTTTACATAAGAGGCAGTATTTTAGATGCCTTTCAAAAGGAAATAGAGCCTTTTATTTCTCTTCAACTTTACCCGGTTGATAGTACTTACAATGACTCTACTATTTATACTAAAAAGCCACTTTATGTAACAAGTACTTTAGATACCACCATTTATAGATTTCAAAACTTAAGAGCTGGAAAATATGCTTTAATAGCCCTTGAAGATAAAGCTGGAAATTATTTTTTTGATCAAAATATTGATAAAATTGGTTTTTTTAATCGATTAATTGAACTACCCAAAGACAGCATTATTAATCTTCGTCTTTTTAAAGAAAAAACAAATTTTGAATGGGACAAACCGTATTTTATTAATGATCATCATGTTAAACTGGCATACTACGGTGAATATAATGATGAAACTTATAATATGATAAGTAATGTTTCTGATGCTTTTGAATCTTTGGTAACTAAAAGCAGAAAAACCGATACTTTAAATTATTGGTTTAGAGGATCTACTTTAGATTCAATAAAGTTTGAATTAGAAATTCAAGATACAATTCGAATAAAAACAGCATTTTTAAAAGATCCTGTAAAAGATTCTCTTGTAATTAAGAAATATACTACTGGTAGTTTAGGACTAAAAAACAAGCTGGAATTAGAAAGTAACCTTCCAATAACTAATGTTGATTCTAGTAAATTGATGATTACTAACATTGATACACTCCCAGTACCAGGAACACTTAAAGTGCTTGAAAACTATGATAGAATTGAAGTTGATTTTGAAGTCCTACCAAGTGACCGCTACAATGTAACACTTCTACCTAATGCACTGAAAGATTTTTGGGGTAGAACCCACGATACATTAAATTTTAGAACTTCAACCAAAAAAATTGAAGATTACGGAAACATCTATTTGAGAGTTCAGCATGAATCTCCCTTCCCATTTATCATTGAACTAATTGAAAATAAAAAAGTAGTTAAGAGGTATGAAAGACCAATGCCAGGAAACAATTATGCCTTTGAACTACTAAAATCTGGAAAATACACCATTCGATTAATTGAAGATAAAAATAAAAACAGAGAGTGGGATACCGGAAATTATTTAAAAAAAATACAACCTGAAAAAGTAATTTACTTTTGGAAAGAAATTGATGTAAGAGCTAATTGGGATATTAACGAGACATTTAATACAAGTCAAAATTATCCCGATCTCCCAAAAAGTTCAACTGCTTCCGAAGTTTTTGAAGTTCAAGAAAGTTCAACTCAGCTTTAAAATTTTCTTCATCGCTAGATATTCCTCCAGCAAGCACCTCACCTAAAGGATCATAAATAGCACTATGACCAGGATAAACTAATTCATTATGATCAGTGCCTACTCGATTTACACCTACAACATAACACATATTCTCAATAGCGCGTGCCTGAAGGAGAGTGTCCCAAGCATTTATTCTTTCGGCAGGCCAGTTAGCCACATATATTAATAAATCATAATTTTTAGTATTGCGAGACCATACAGGAAAACGTAAATCATAACAAATTCTCAAACAAATTTTCCATCCCTTATATCTAAATAAACCAGAATTAGTACCATTGGCATAAAATTTATCCTCCCCTGCCAAAGTAAAGGTGTGACGTTTGTCATAATGAGCAATAACTCCATTATTTCCAACCATTACAAAACGATTATAAATCTTCCCTTTAGATCTTATAACAAGACTACCCCCAAGAAGAATTCCTAGTTTTTCTGCCCAATCTTGCATCCACTGAATGGTCGGACCATGCATATCTTCTGCAACTTTCTCAGATTTCATTGTGAATCCTGTTGTAAACATTTCAGGAAGTAAAACAATATCTACTTCCGTTTCTAATTTTCTTATCTTTTGTTCTATAAAATATTTATTCTTAGAAGCATTTTCCCAGAAAATAGGAGTCTGAATAGCTATAATATTTAGTTTATAAATCATATCAATTTAGTTGAAAAATTCTTCGATGATTATTTTCATTATCTTTAATTTATTCAATTTATAAGTATTTATTTTAAAGAAAATTTTACTATAATCTTAGTCTTTTTATAAACAAGTTATCATTTTAAAGATACTTGATACAATGATTTGATGTTAAATAAATATTTTAAACTTAATACATAATTTATATATAAAAACAAATGGATATAAGATTTTTTATAGGCCCGATGTCAAAAAATGTGGTTGATTCAATAATTGAATTTCAAGATTTTTCATCAAAAAAAGTAGGAATAATACCAAGTAGAAGACAGGTAGATTACTTAGGGGGTTATTCAAATAATTGGACTACAGAAAAAATCTCCAAATATTCTAGTGAACTCATAATAATGCGCGATCACAGTGGCCCCGGACAAGGAACAAAAGAGGATGATGGCTATTTATCTTTAGAATATGACTGTAAATACTTTGACTATATACATATTGACCCTTGGAAAAAGTACCCTTCCTTTGAGGAGGGATCAAAATGGACTTTAGATATGATAAAATTTTGTTTTTCAAAAAATCCTAAAATTAAATTTGAGGTAGGAACCGAAGAAGCTATCAGAAAATTCGAGCCTGCAGATCTAGAAAAATTATTAAATTATCTTAAGAATAACCTATCAAAAAAGGCGTTTTTACAAATTAAATATTTAGTAATTCAATCAGGAACTTCTCTTTCATCAAATCAAAATACTGGAAAATTTGATCTTAGAAGGTTAAAACAAATGGTTAATATTGCCCAAAAAAATAATTTAAAATCAAAAGAACATAATGGAGACTATATCCCTGAGGAACTCATTAGGCTCAAAATGTATAATGGTCTAGACTCGATAAATATTGCTCCTGAATTTGGTTTAATCGAAACCCAAACTTATTTAAATCAAATCAAAAATAGAAAACGGCTTTTTCATCGTTATTGGGAAATCTGTTACAATTCTAAAAAATGGGTCAAGTGGGTCGGAGAGGATTTTGATCCAATTAAACAAAAAGAGAATCTGATTAAAATTTGTGGGCATTATGTTCTTTCAAATAATCAATTTATTAATGATATTAAAAATCAATTTGAGGATATTGATAAACTAATCAAAAAAAATATTATGGCTAAACTTATTTCACTTCACAAAACAGTTTAAGCCAAACTTAATATAATTCATAATGTATGATCCGATAAAATGAAAAACACACATATAGTTTCTTTTTTATTGCTTTTAGGCCTAATTTATTACAGCATTAATAGTTTAATGCCTCAAAAGATATCTTCTCTAAAAACTCCATCAACAGAATTCTCAACGGAAAGAGCTTTGGTGCCATTAAAGGAAATATCAAAGACTCCCCATTATGTTGGCTCCCCAGAAAATAAAAATGTTAGAGAATTTTTAATAAAATCTTTAAAAGATCTTGGTCTCTCCCCTGAAACACAAAAGGGTTATGTCTTTGATGAAAAAAGAAAAACTTTAAGTCAACCTATTAATATTATTGCAAAGATAAAGGGATATGAATCACAAAAAGCACTTCTCATATTTTCACATTATGACAGTGCCTTAACTCCCTCATTTGGAGCTAGTGACGCTGGAAGTGGAGTTGTGACTATTCTAGAATCTGTTAGAGCTTTTATTGCAAGTGGAGAAAAACCCAAAAATGATATTATCATTTTATTTACAGATGCAGAAGAAATTGGACTTGTTGGAGCAAAACTATTTGTTCGTTCTCATCAATGGGCTAAAAATATTGGTTTAGCCATCAACTTTGAAGCTAGAGGAAGTGGTGGTCCAAGCTCAATGATCGTAGAAACTAATCAGGGTAATAAAAATTTAATTCAAAATTTTATTAAATCAAATACCAGATTCCCCGTTGCTAGTTCACTATTATACAGTATTTATAAAATGTTGCCAAACGATACAGACTCAACTATTTTTAGAAAAGAAGGAAATATTGATGGTTTATTTTTTGCATTTATTGATGATCATTTTGATTACCACACAGCTGGTGATAATATCAATCGAATAGATCACAATTCTCTCGAACACCAGGGAAGTTATTTAGTTCCTATTATGAATTATTTTTCAATGGCAGACTTGAGTAAAATTAAAAGTGAACATGACTATGTATACACAAATTTTCCTGTTATTAAAATGATAGCATATCCTTTTGATTGGATAATGCCATCAACTTCTATTGCATTTCTTCTGTTTGGTGGTTTAATATTTTTTGGGTTCAGGAAAAAGAAATTAAATCTACTTCAAATTTTTAAAGGGTTTATTCCATTCATTTTAGCTCTATTAGCGTCTTTTATTGTTGGTTTTTATGGATGGCAAATTATAGTTAAGATTTATCCTCATTACAATGAAATATTACAAGGTTTTACATATAACGGTCACACATATATCGCATTTTTTGTCTCCATTACTGTTGCAATAACTTGGTATATTTATTCTAAGTTTCAAAAAGATATAAAATCGGTTAACTTTTTTATTGCTCCCTTATTCGTGTGGCTTGTAATAAATATTATAATTGCTTTTTATCTTAAAGGAGCAGCCTATTTTATATTTCCCTTTTTCTTTGGCTTATTATCATTTTGGTTAATGCTAGAAAATAAAAATAAAAATCCACTAATTCATTTATTGATAGCAATACCTGCGGTATTTATTTTCTGTCCGTTAATACAAACATTCCCAATTGGCTTGGGATTAAAAATGATTACAGTCAGTACAGTTCTTACAGTGTTAGTATTTGGTTTAATGTTATCGTTTTTTAGAGAATTTTCTAAAAAAATTCATTTAATAGCAAAAGGATTTTTTATTCTTTCTGCTTTTTTATTTACTCAAGCTCACTTTACCAGTGACTTCAATAAAGACAGAAAAAAACCTAATAGTCTTGTTTATTTTCAAGATTATGATAACAAAGAAGCTTATTGGTTAACCTATGACTCAATATTGGACTCATGGACAAGAAATTACATTGGAAGCAAACCAAAAAAAGCTTCTTCAATTTTGGCCTCAGCTCCAGGCAGTAAGTACAATTCGGGCTATAAATATGCAGCAATTGCACCATTAAAGTTAATTCCTCATTATCAAAATACTGTAATTATGGATACGGTTATTGGTAATCAAAGGAAAGTAACTTTTACAATGACTCCTAATAAAAAAGCAAATGTTTTAAGACTTTATGTGGACAAAAAAACAGTATTTGAAAAGCTTTCATTTAATGGATTAGCAGTTAAAGAAAATTTGTCCTTCTCGAAATCAAAAAATAGACTACTTACTTTTTATGTTTCTGGTTTAGATTCATTAAAAGTATCATATACCGTTTCTGAGGATGTAATTCCTGAGTTTACACTTTTGGAATATTCATTTGATTTGATGAATAATCCTTGGATTGATATAAAAAAACGCTCAGATAAAATGATGCCAAAACCATTTGTATTTAATGATGCAATTGTTGTAAAGCAGAAAATAAATCTTAGTTCAGTAAAATAAAATGTTGAATTTACCTATCCTTTTAAGCTAGCAAATAGATACTCTCTATTCATGCGTGCTATATTTTCTAGAGAAATTCCTTTAGGGCACTCTACCTCACACGCTCCAGTGTTTGTGCAATTACCAAAACCTTCTTCGTCCATTTGCTTAACCATATTTAAGACTCGATCTGTAGCTTCAACTTTTCCTTGGGGAAGAAGAGCGTATTGAGAAACTTTCGCAGAAACAAACAACATCGCAGATGCATTTTTACAAGTGGCAACACAGGCGCCACAACCAATACATGTCGCTGCATCAAATGCCTTGTCTGCGTCATGCTTATCGATTGGAATGGCATTTGCATCTTGAGTGTTACCTGACGTATTTACCGAGACAAAGCCTCCCGCTTGCTGCACTCGATCGAAAGAAGATCGGTCTACCGTTAGGTCTTTAATTACAGGAAAAGCTTTAGCTCTAAATGGCTCAATAGTAATTGTGTCTCCATCCTTAAATTTTCTCATATGCAACTGACAGGTTGTAACCAAACGATCAGGGCCATGAGCTTCGCCATTTATAAACATGGAACACATCCCACAAATTCCTTCTCGACAGTCATGATCAAAAGCGATAGGATCGATTTGCTCCAGCATAAGTTGTTCATTTAAAACATCCATCATTTCTAAGAAAGACATATCAGGAGATATTTCTTTAATTTGATAGGTTTCTATTTTTCCTTTTGCAGATTTATTGGCTTGTCGCCAAACTTTTAGTGTCAAGTTCATGCTTCGTTATTCTTATCTAAATTCTATTTATAAGATCTGGTTTTTACCTCAATCTCTTCGTATTTTAATTCTTCCTTATGAAGCTTAGCTTTAGAGGGTGCACCTTTAAATTCCCATGCCGAAACAAATGTAAAATTTTCATCATCACGAAGTGCCTCTCCTTCGGGTGTTTGTGACTCCTCTCGGAAATGACCTCCACAAGATTCTGACCTTTCCAAAGCATCTTTAGCAAATAATTCCCCCAACTC
>JBJKWV010000070.1:0-6893 GCA_045561915.1 Flavobacteriaceae bacterium | reverse complement strand
ATAGATATCCTAGTTGCAAATAAAAAATAATTTAACATAAGAGGAATTACCATGAATATTCAAACAATTGTAAAAATTATTAGTGCTGTATTTGGTTTGCTCGGTGCTATATTTCTATTTAGAATAATCGGTGCCGGAGATGAAGAAATTAAAATGGCTGCAAGCATGGGTGACTTTGGAACTGTAAGTCCATTAGTCTCTCTTGCAATTGCTATTCTATTAATTACTGTAATAGTAACAGTTTTATTTTCATTGTTAAGCCTAGCATCTAGCCCAGAGAAATTAAAAAAATCTTTAGTCTTTATTGGGTGCTTTTTGTTGATTACAGGAATAGCATATGCTATTTCTTCAGGAGTAGAAACCCCAATGAAAGATGGAGAAATGCTATCTGCATCAGGCTCAAGATGGGTAGAAACAGGTCTAAGAATGTTTTATATTCTTGCCACTCTTGCTATTTTGTCAATGGTTTTTTCGGGGGCAAGGAAAATTTTAAATCGATAACAAATGGCTAAAAGATCAGCACCTGAAGTTAATGCAGGGTCTATGGCAGATATTGCATTCCTCCTACTTATTTTCTTTTTGGTCACAACCACAATTGAAACTGACAGTGGTTTAAACCGAAAGTTACCCCCTATGGAGGATCAAGTCGACCCACCGATAATTAGAGAGAAAAATATTTTTACTGTTTTGGTAAGTAAAAATGATCAACTTCTTGTTGAAGAGGAGCTAGCTGATATCTCAGATTTAAGATCACTTGCCATCGCTTTTCTTGATAATGGAGGTGGTGTAGGCGACGAAGCATGTGATTATTGCCAAGGGGAACGAGATGAGTCTTCATCTGATAACCCAGACAAAGCGATTATTTCATTAAAAAATGATAGGGAGACTTCTTACAAGGTCTATATAGCCGTTCAAAATGAGCTAGTTGCAGCCTACAATGATCTAAGGAATCGAGAGTTTGAGCGTCTTTATCCTAGCTTAGGTATTAATTTTGTAGCAGCTCAAAAACAAGCTGACGATCCAAGAACAAATGCAGATACAATGGAAGAGTTGAAGCCCAAGATAGCAGAAGTTAAGGCCATGTTCCCTCAAAAATTATCTGAAGCTGAATCAAATAAATTAAATTAAATTATGTCAAAATTTAAAAAGAAAAAAGGAGGAGATTTACCTGCAATCTCAACAGCCTCTTTACCAGATATCGTTTTTATGTTGCTATTCTTTTTTATGGTTGCAACTGTTATGAGAGATAGCACATTGATGGTTGTAAATAAACTACCAGCAGCTGATCAAATACAAAAATTAGATAAAAAAGATCGAGTAATGTATATATATGCAGGGAAACCTTCCTCACGCTACGAAGATAAGTATGGTTCAAGCGCTCGTATTCAGTTGAATGATAAATTTGCTTCTGTTAATGAAGTCGGTGCATTTATTTTAGCTGAGCGCGCATCCAAGCGTCAAGAACTTCAAAATGTATTAACAACAGCAATGAAAGTAGATAGTGAAACGAAGATGGGTTTAATTCAAGATATCAAACAAGAGCTTCGTAAAGTAAGTGCTCTAAAAATTAACTATACAACTAGGGTTGGAGATTACACCCAAAACTTAAATTAATTTTTTTATTTCTTATTGAAGTGCCTATTAGAGGCACTTTTTTTTTACTTTGACATTAAATTTTAAAAAAACTTAAAGCTTAAATAGTTGAAGATAAATATTAGTCATGTTCTAATTATATTTTTTTGCTTTCACAATCTTTTGGGACAAAAATCCAATGAAGATGATAATAGTGAATTTTACAGAGAAGATCAAATCTATTTTGGGGCATCTTTTATGCTTTTAGATAGCAATAAAGAAGTATTTAAGCCCAGAGGACTTTCAAGACACTTTCAGCTGGGTTTTGTAAGAGATATTCCATTAATTTCTTCTGGTAAGTTTGCAATCGCTTTAGGTTTAGGATATTCTTTTCAAAATTATAATTCTAATTTAGTAAGATTTAATATTAATAATGAACGTTCAATTTTCATTGTAAATAACACTTTAAATCAAAAATCTAAATTATCTTTTAATTTTATTGAATTTCCAATTTCTTTAAGATGGAGAAATTCTTCTCTTAATAATTATCAATTCTGGAGAGTTTACACAGGAATTAAATTTCAAAGAAATTTACTTTCAAAATTGAAATATAGCAGTGGTGATATAATTAATATTTCAAACGAAGTTAATAATTGGAATAAAGAGTTGTATTTAAGTTTTGGATATAACACTTGGAATTTTTATTTCTCTTATGGTTTGGATCAAATTATGAAAAACATAAGGGACCAATATTCTGACAAACCATTTAAAGTTAAATCTCTAAAGATCGGCTTAATTTTTTATTTGCTATAGTTCTTTTCTCATTCTTGCTACAGGAATATCTAACTGCTCTCGATATTTTGCAATTGTTCTCCTTGCTACAATATATCCCTTTTCTTTCATCATTACAGAAAGGGATTGATCTGTTAGAGGTTTTTTCTTATTTTCAGCTGAAATAAATTGCTCCAAAATCTTTTTTATTTCAATTGATGAAACATCCTCTCCGTCTTTATTTTTCAATCCTTCTGAAAAAAAACCCTTTAATAGTTTTGTTCCATAAGGTGTATCAATGTATTTACTGCTAGCAACACGTGAGATAGTAGATATATCCATACCTATTTTGTCTGCGATATCTTTTAAAATCATAGGCTGAAGCTTTCGTTCATCACCTGTCAAAAAATATTCTTTTTGATGTTCTAAAATTGCATTTATTGATAAAGTTAATGTTTGGTATCGTTGTTTAATAGCATCAATAAACCATTTTGCTGAATCAAGCTTTTGCTTAATGAATTGTACAGCCTCTTCTTGTGGTTTCGATTTTGAATTGGTTTCGGAATAACCCAAAAGCATTTCTTTATATGTATCTGAAACTCTTAATTTGGGAGCATTTCGATGATTTAACATTACATTCAATTCACCGTTCTCAATACTCAATATAAAATCTGGAACAATATGAGTGTTTTGATTTGATGCAGCAATCGAGCCTCCTGGTTTAGGGTTTAATCTGCTTATCAAATCTAAAGCAATTTTTAATTGTTCTTTATTAATTCCAAGTCGTTCTTGAAGTTTCAAATAATGCTTATGCGTAAAGTGTTCAAATTCATTTTTTATAATATTAAGCGCATGAACTACTTCAGGACGATCCATTTTCTTCTTTTCTAATTGCAGTCTAAGACATTCTTGCAGTGAGCGAGCTCCAATTCCTGGGGGGTCAAGAGATTGAACGGATTTAATTATTTTTTCAATTTGATTCGACTCGACAACAATATTTTGAGTAAACGCTAGATCATCTATTAGCTCATCATTACTTCTTCGTAAATATCCACTTTCATCGATACTCCCAATTATAAATTTTGCAATATCCATTTCATTTTTCCCAAGAATCAAATTACCAATCTGTTGAGATAAGAATTGATGAAAACTTAAGCCGCCAGATAATGGGACTGTTCTATCATCTTCCTGATTACTGAAATTATTTGAATAGAGTTTGTAGGAGGGGGTCTCGTCATCACTTAAATATTCATCAATATTAATTTCTTCTGCTTCTATTTTATTGCCTTCATCGAAATCAGTATCATAATTCTCTCTATCATTTTGTTCTGATCCACTTTCTAAAGCTGGATTTTCTCCCATTTCAGCTTCGATCCTTTGCTCTAAATCTAGTGTAGAAAGTTGGATCATCTTCATTAACTGAATTTGTTGAGGAGATAATTTTTGAGAAAGCTTTAGGTTAAGTTGTTGTTTTAACATCTATAATCAGATTATGTGTGAAATTTAACTTTCATGATCAGAATAAAGCATTTTGAGGTGTTCTAGGAAAGGGAATTACGTCACGGATATTATTCATACCTGTAGTAAATTGGACCAATCTCTCAAAACCTAATCCAAAGCCACTGTGTGGCACACTACCAAACCTTCTTAAGTCTAAATACCACCATAATTCTTTAGGATCTATTTTCAAGTCAGCAATACATTTTTCAAGTACTTCAAGACGCTCCTCTCTTTGAGATCCTCCAACTATTTCTCCGATTCCAGGAAAGAGAATATCCATTGCTCTAACTGTTTTTCCATCGTCATTTCTTCGCATATAAAATGCCTTGATATTTGATGGGTAATCAAATAATATTACAGGACAATTAAAGTGTTTTTCAACTAAATAACGCTCATGTTCACTTTGCAAGTCAACACCCCAATTATTAATAGGATATTTGAATTTCCTTTTTTTATTGTGTTTTGAATTTCTTAGAATTTCATAAGCCTCGGTATAACTGATTCTTTTAAAATCATTATTTATAACAAAATTTATTCTATCTATAAGGCAGATAGTATTTCGTTCGATTTTAGGTTTTTTTTCATCCTCTTTTTTCAGTCGTTCATCAAGATATTTAAGATCTTCAAAACAATTCTGCATTATATCCTTTAAAACACTTGTTATAAATTTTTCAGCTAAATTCATGTTATCAATAAGATCATAAAATGCCATTTCAGGTTCAATCATCCAAAATTCAGCAAGGTGTCTTGTGGTGTTTGAATTCTCAGCACGAAATGTAGGCCCAAAAGTGTAAACTTCTCCAAGCCCAAGTGCATATGATTCAGCTTCTAGTTGACCAGATACAGTTAGGTTTGTTTCTTTACCAAAAAAATCATTTTTATAATTTATAAAACCTTTTTCGTTTAAAGGAGGGACTTTAAGATCCAGTGTAGTAACACGAAACATTTCCCCTGCACCTTCAGCATCATTTCCAGTTATTATAGGAGTATTTATATAAAAAAAACCTCTTTCTTGAAAAAACTTGTGAACTGCAAATGACAAAGCTGAGCGTACTCTCATTACAGCAGCAAAAGTTGTTGTTCTAATTCTTAAATGCGCTTTTTCTCTTAAAAATTCTAAACTATGCTTTTTTGGCTGAATGGGATATTTATCTGGATCAGAATCACCATAAACTTTAATTTTTTCAATTTTTAATTCAACTCTTTGTCCACTTCCTTGACTTTCTTCTAAAGTACCCTCTAAATGTAATGAAGCTCCAGAAGTGATTCTTTTAAGAATATTTTCTTCTACATTTTCAAAATCTAACACGCATTGAAGATTATTAGTAGATGATCCATCATTAAGAGCAATAAATCTATTTGCTCTAAACGTTTTAACCCATCCTCGAACAGAAAAAACTTGTTTAAATTTAGAAGAATTTAAAAGGCTTTTAATTTTTGTTACTTTCATTAATGAGTATGTTTTCTAAATATATAATTGATTGTAAATTAAAATTATAATTTGTTTATTCTAAAAATATAAGCCCTACAAAGATAAGTTTATTTCAGAAAATGTTTTGCAAAACCTTGACTATAGATTTTTAATCTAAGATTTCTAATTTAGGTTCTTTCAGGACTTTGTCATTGCTTATAGAATCTTCTAGTGAAATAAGAAGTGAGGGAAGTAAAATTAAATTTGCTAACATAGCCATCATTAGCGTAACAGCCACCAAACCTCCTAAAGCTTGAGTACCTCCAAAGTTTGAAGATAAAAATACTGAAAAACCAAAAAATAAAACTATGGACGTGTAGAACATGCTTATTCCTGTTTCTCTTAGTGCTGAAAAAACTGCTTTATTAATCTTCCATCCGTTTGCTATAAGTTCTTGCCTATACTTTGCTAAAAAGTGAATTGTATCGTCTACTGAAATACCAAATGCAATGCTAAAAACAAGAATTGTTGACGGTTTCAGTGGTATTCCTGTAAATCCCATTACACCCGCAGTTATTATGAGTGGCAAAAGATTTGGAATTAATGAAATAATTATCATTTTAACTGAACGAAATAAAAATGCCATAAATAAAGCAATTAATAGTATGGCAAGGCTTAAAGATAAAATCAGATTTTTTATTAGATATTTAGTTCCTTTAAGAAACAGAAGTGATTTTCCAGTTATTTTGACTCCATAACGTGACTCAGGAAAAATCTTACTTATATTTTCAATTAAATCATTTTCGATTTCTTCCATACGAGAGGTTTTTATGTCTTTCATATATGTTGTAATACGTCCAAATTGACCAGTACTGTCTACATATCCACTCAGAATTTGACTGTTTCCTTCTGAATTTTTTAAGAAAGGATATATAAAGCTATTTTCTTGGGAAGTAGGTAGAGAATAATAATTTGGATTACCATTATAATAAGCTTGTTTAGCATATTTTACAGCATTTACAACTGATAGGGGGGGGGCTAACTCTGGGATTTCATCTATTAATTCTTGAAGACGATTCATCCTTCTTAATGTAGCAGGCTTTACTATTCCGTCTTCCCGTTTACTGTCTACCCATATTTCAAGTGGAACAATTCCATTAAAACTATCATCATAAAAGAGAATATCCTTAAAAAAATTTGCATTTTTAGGCATGTCTTCTATAAGGCTACCTGATATCTTCATCTGATAAATCCCAGTAATTCCAATTATCAAGCCTATTAGAGAAAAAATATAAACGTTTATTCTTTTTTTACGCACTTTATGTTCCATCCAGCTTACAAATGAATCGACTGTTTTATTTTTCAAATGTTTTAAATGTTTTTTGTTTGGTCGAGCCATAAAACTATAAGTAATAGGAATTATTAAAAGAGAAAGTAAAAATATCGCAACTATATTTATAGAGGCAACTACTCCAAACTCTTTTAAAATCTTACTGTTTGTCAAAATAAAAGTGGCAAACCCTGATGCTGTAGTTAGATTAGTCATCAATGTCGCGTTTCCAATTTTAGCGATTACCCTTTGTAATGATTTTGCTTGATTACTATGCTTAGCAATTTCTTGTTGATATTTATTAATTAA
>JBJKWV010000069.1:0-6988 GCA_045561915.1 Flavobacteriaceae bacterium | reverse complement strand
TTTTTAAAGGAGCAGACAATCAAATGATATCAGGAAAATTATTAGAATATATTGCAACAGAAGTTCCTATTCTTTCAATAGGGAGCCCTAACTCTCAAGCTGGTCAGCTTTTATCGAAGGGGAGTCATTCTTGGATGGTTGAGAAAAATAATAAATTAGAAATGGAAGTTATTTTAAAAAATCAAATCAAGGTAAAAGCTAAAAATAAGTTTCCTAAATTAAGTCAATGGACAAGGGTTTCTCTAACTAAAAAACTAATTAAAGGGATTTTTTAAAACTTGTAAAATCCTCTTTCTTTTATGAATTGCCAATTCATTTTGGGAATAAATTCACTGACATCCTTGCCCTTTTTAATCCTCTCTCGAATATCTGAGGAGGAAATTTCAATTTGAGGGGCATTATTTCTTTTAATTTTTGGGTGCCCTTGTAAACTTTTTGGGATAGTGTTGCTATTTTTTCTTGGATATATGTAAAGCTCATGCTTAGACAAGATCTTATTGTAATCTTTCCATTTATCAAAAGAACTTAAATTGTCTTCTCCCATAATTAAAACAAAGCTATCTTTAGGATATTCAGCTTCAATTTTTTTAAGTGTTTGAATTGTATAATTTGGTTTTGGCAAATCAAATTCAATGCTGCTAACATGGAGTTTAGGATTTGATTTTATGGCATTTTTTACTAAGTCCAAGCGATTTGAATTAGAAAGTATTTGAGAATTTTTTTTAAAAGGATTTTCAGGTGTGATTACAAACCAAATAAAATCCAAATCTGAAGAATTAACAAAATGTTCAGCAAGTTTAAGATGCCCTTTGTGAATAGGATCAAATGAACCAAAAAACAAACCTATTTTTTGCATCTACTAAAGTTAAGGATTTGCTTATGAATTCAAGAATTTTTTAACTAAACGCTCTACTTCTAATTTGGCTTTTTCCAGATCGTCATTAATTAAAATCACATCAAAATCTTTGGAGAATTTAAGTTCAGAAGAAGATTTATTGAGGCGTTGTTTAATTTTAGCTTTGCTCTCAGTAGCACGATTTCGAAGTCTTTTTTCTAATTCTTCAATAGAAGGAGGCTTTACAAAGACAGCGAAAGTCTTATCAGGATATTGAGCTTTGATATTAAGACCACCTTTAACGTCAATATCAAAAATTACATGTTTTCCGGATTCCCAGAGGCGACTTATTTCTGATTTTAAAGTCCCGTAAAAGCTCCCATTATAAACTTCTTCATATTCTATAAAAGCATCTTCTGCTATTTTTTGATGAAAAGCATGATTACTCAAAAAGTAATAATCTTTTCCATTTTCTTCTTTACCCCTAGGCTTTCTTGAAGTGGCAGAAATAGAAAACCCAAGTTGAAGATCTTGATTCAAAAGATGATTAACTAAAGTGGTCTTACCGCTCCCAGAAGGGGCTGAAAGCACAATAAGTTTTCCAGTTTTCAAATCAAAGTACGTTTAGTAATTGCTCTTTAATTTTCTCCAATTCGTCTTTCATTTGAACTACTAGTTTTTGAAGTTCAGCATGATTAGCTTTAGAACCAATTGTATTTACTTCTCTTCCTATTTCTTGGGCAATAAAACCCAATTTTTTCCCATTTGGGGAGTCATTTCCCATGACTTCCTTGAAGTACCTTAAATGATTTTTTAGACGCACTTTTTCTTCTGTAATATCAAATTTTTCTAAATAGAAGATTAATTCCTGTTCAAAGCGATTTTTGTCAATTTCTTGATTGAGATCTTCTAGGGCTAAACGCAGCTTTTCTTCAATTTTTTCATTGCGTTCTGGATCAAGTTTTATCGCAGATTGCAAGTGGGACTCGATTAGCTCTAATCGTAAGCTAATATCTTTTCCAAGTTCCACACCTTCATCTTTTCGGAAGCTTTCGATATCTGAGATAGCTTCGTGTAAAATTTTAAAAACCAATTTCTTTTCATTTTCTTCAAGGACATCTTTTTCCGATGAAATTGTATCAGGTAATCGCAATGCTAAAGACATTCGCTCACTTTCAGAGGATTCCCCAACACCCTCAAGTTGTTTCATATAGCCCTTGACTACACCTAAATTTATCTTGGATGGAGCTCTGTCACCATTGAATTCAACATGTACATTAACATCAATTTTCCCACGATACATTTTTGATATTAATTGTTTCCTGATGTCGGGATCTAATTCCCTCAGGTAAGAAGGAGAGCGTAGGTTCACATCAGCATTTTTACTATTTAAAGAACGAACTTCAATACTAATGTGTTTGTCTTCATATTGGGCTTCTTTTTTTCCAAAACCCGTCATGGACATTATCATATTACCCTTTTTACAGTTTACGAATTTTTATATTTCTGAACGAGACTTTATCTCCATGATCTTGCAAACCAATCTTTCCTGTACGAAGTTTTCCAAAGCGCTTGAAGTGACAATCATCATTAAATTTTGAGTTTGCGACCATAGAATTCCACTTTTCTCCCCTAAGAGGAAATTTAACAATCTTGGTGCCATTGAGTTCAACACTTCCTTCGTTTTTGTTATGATCAATTGTGAGTAATATATGGTTCCATTCTCCTGCAGGCTTACAAACATCTTCAGAAGGCTGAACTAGATCGTAAAGCGCTCCTGCTTGATGAAATTTAGGGTTAGCCATAGCATCTGGATGTCGCTCATTGTCTAAAACTTGGATTTCAGGACCTGTAGAATATGGTTTATGAAGACCCTCGCCTTCTTGAACACCCCAAAATATTCCACTATTCCCTCCTTCGGATATATTCCATTCGATTGAGAGTTGAAAACTTTTATAAATTTTGTCAGTCACTATATCATGAACATAATCTCCTTTAGGGCGTAACTCTGGGTCAAAGGTTAAAACCCCTTTTTTAGCTGTCCATATTGGCTTTACACCTTTTCTGTTGAATCGATGCCATCCGTTTAAGGTTTTTCCGTCAAAAAGTGAAACCCATTCTTTTTCATTTTCAGTAACAACTTCTAGATTAGAAGGTGAACTACTTGTAAAAAGAAATAAAGTAAATAATCCAATTAATAATTTTTCCATTTTTTTCGTTTTAAAGGTTTAATATATTTTTTAAAAACTGCTTATCAATTTCTCCACCAGCAAAATCATCAAATGTCTTCTCTGTAGCCTCTATAATATGATTTTTTATGAATGGTGCTCCTTCTCTAGCACCTTGTTCAGGACTTTTAATACAGCATTCCCATTCCATTACTGCCCATACATCACATCCATATTCTGTAAGTTTGGTAAAAATGGTTTTAAAATCTATTTGTCCATCTCCAGGTGATCGATAACGCCCAGCTCGATCAATCCAATCTCCGTAACCTCCAAAAGCACCTTTTTTCCCATTAGGTTTAAATTCAGAATCCTTAACATGAAAAGATTTTATAAATTCATGGTAATGATCAATATATTCTATGTAGTCTAATTGTTGTAGAACAAAATGGCTAGGATCATAGAGGATATTAACCCTTTTGTGATTATTGGTAGCTTCTAAAAATCGCTCAAAAGTAACCCCATCGTGAAGGTCTTCACCTGGATGAATTTCATAACACACATCCACACCATTATCTTCATACACATCCAAAATTGGTTTCCAACGTTTAGCAAGTTCTGAGAAACCAAGCTCAACTAAACCTTCAGGGCGTTGAGGCCAAGGGTGCCATGTGTGCCAGAGCAATGCTCCAGAAAAAGTGGCATGTGTTTTAAGCCCCAGTCGATTACTAGCTTTAGCTGCTTTTTTCATGGTCTCGATGGCCCAGGTAGTTCTTGCTTTAGGATTATTCTTCACTTTATCAGGCGCAAAATTGTCAAACATCAAATCATAAGCAGGATGAACAGCAACTAATTGACCTTGCAAGTGAGTGGATAGTTCAGTAATTTCCAGACCATAAGAATTAATTTTTCCTTTAAGTTCATCACAGTAGGTTTGACTTTCTGCCGCTTTGTCTAAATCTATTAGAAAATTTTCCCATGTTGGAATCTGGATGCCTTTATATCCTAAATCAGCAGCCCATTTACACATCCCATCAAGACTATTGAAAGGGGCTTTACTATCTACAAATTGAGCAAGAAAGATTCCAGGTCCTTTTACTGTTTTCATTGATTTTCCAGGCTTACCCATACATTTCCATTTTTATGTGATTCAACAACTTTTTCAATAAACAGCATACCTCTTACTCCATCGTTCATTGTAGGGTATTCTCCATCAAAAGCAACTTCACCTCTTAAGGCTTTTGCCACTCCTTTATAAATATTTCCCATAGCATCAAAAATTCCTTCTGGATGACCCCCAGGAAGTTTTGTTCCATCTGCAGCTATATCAGATACATAAGCATGACCAGGTTTAATTATTCTTTTAGGCTGATCATCAGTCATATGATATAGAACATTTGGGTTTTCTTGCTCCCATTTGAAAGCTCCTTTTTTTCCATAAACAGCAACAGTTAGTCCATTCTCCTCACCTGTTGCAATTTGACTTGCACGAATAACTCCTTTCACGGTCTCTGAGAAGCGAATCAATACAGTTCCATCAAGATCTAAGCTATTATTATCATATAGCATATTTAAATCAGATAGTACTGATTTAACCTCCATGCCTGTTAGATATTCAGTCATTTGGAAGGCATGGGTACCTATGTCTCCTATACAAGAGCTAATTCCAGCCTTCTTTGGGTCTAATCTCCATACTGTTTTTCGAATCTCAGGATCATGAATTACAGGGTTTATCCACCCTTGATAATATTGCACGTCAATTTTTTGTATTTCTCCTAATTCTCCAGCAGCAATCATGTGTTTCATGTGACGAACAATAGGATAGCCAGTATAGGTATAGGTGACTGCGAAAATGGCATTATTTTTCTTTTGGAGAGCCTCGAGTTCTTTAGCTTGATCATAAGAAGTTGTTAATGGCTTTTCACAAATTACGTGAAAACCGTTTTCTAATAGTTTTTTAGCCATCGGAAAATGCAGGAAATTAGGGGTTAGGACCGAAACCACTTCAATACGATCTTTTTTAGGCTTCTTAATTTCTTCATCAATAAAAGTATCAAAGTCTAAGTAGACACGATCAGTATTTACCCCAATGTGTTTTGCAAATTTTATATTTTCTTCAAAATCAGGATTGAATACTCCTCCTGTAATTTCATAACGGTCGAACATGTGCGAGGCTACGCGGTGTAAAACTCCTATTAAAGAGTCACCGCCACCACCTAAAACACCAAGCCTTATTTTACTCATAATGATTTTATTTTAATGGTTTCGTTCTTAAAAAAGATTAGAAATAAAATTAACACAACAAAAGAAAAAATAGCAGGTTGAATCCAAATTTCTTTCCATAAATGTCCCAAATCAGTTATATATTGATCAGTAAGCCATCCAGCAAATCGAAAACCGATAAGCATCCCTACGCCATATGTGGCTAGAGTAATTAAACCTTGGGCTGTACTTTTATATGTTTCACCTGCTTTGAAATCTGTATAGATTTGTCCGGAAACAAAAAAGAAATCATAGCACACACCATGCAAGATGATTCCAAAAAGCAACATCCATGTTTGTTCTCCTGTATCTCCAAAAGCAAATAAGAGATAACGAATGCCCCAGGCTAATATTCCTATTAACAGAGCACTTTTTATTCCGTATCGTTTTATGAATATAGGAAGTAGAAGAAGAAAAAGCACTTCAGAAATCTGGCCTAATGTCATTTTTGAAGCCGCTGCTTTCATCCCAATCTCATTTAAAAATTGATTTGCGTGTTGATAATAGAAAGCTAATGGAATACATATTAATATAGATGCAACAAAGAAAAATAAAAAGCTGCGATCTTTAAGCATAGCCAATGCATCTAAACCTAATATTTCCCGAATAGACATTTTTTTATTAGAATCGATTTTAGGTGGTGTATTAGGAAGGAAAAAGCTATATGCACCTAATATAGCAGAGGCAGATGAGGCCATATAAAAAGTATATTTAAGAGTCTGGGCTCCTTCCCATGCTAAATAACCAATACTAAATCCTGCTAAAATCCAACCTACACTTCCCAAAACTCGAATAGAGGCAAATTGTTTAGAAGGATCATCCATTTGATGAAACGCAACTGAATTAGCTAAGGCTAGTGTAGGCATATATAAAAGCATGTATACAAGAATATAAGGATAGAAACCACTGAAATTCTCGGAATTACTTACTGTAAAAAGAAGAGCAGCACCTATTAAATGTAGTATTCCTAAAATTTTTTGCGCCGAAAAATAGCGATCGGCAATTAAACCTATTATGAAAGGCGCAATTATTGCTCCGATAGATTGAGTTTCATATGCCATGGCAAGTTGTCCTCCACTTGCACTAAACTCTTGAGAAAGAAACGTACCCATTGTAACAAACCAAGCACCCCAAATAAAGAATTCTAGAAAAAATAAAAAAGACAGTTGCAAACGGATTTTAAATTCCATTATTAAAGCATTTTAGCAGCTTTCTCCAATAATTTTTTCGTTGCAATAATGCCATCTTTTTCGGAAAGTATTTCACCTTCGTATTCTACACCAATAAATCCTTTATACCCACCCTTTTTTACAATTGAAAGTAGTTTATAGTAATCTAAAATTGTTTCATCTCCATTATCATCAAATTCATATGATTTAGCACTTAAACCAAAAGCCTTTGGTAACATCTCTGAGACACCTAAATAAGGATCATATGGATCGTTGCATTTATTATCCTTTAGAGATCCCCAGTCCTCACTCATGCAAAAATTACCAAAATCAGGAAGTGTTCCACAATTGCTGTAATCAACACTGTTTATTACTTCCATCAGCAGACTCGCATTAGATGATTTTCCACCATGATTTTCGACTATTACATTAATGTTAAGTGGCTTTGCAAACGCAGATAAAGCATTCAGACTTTCAATAGAATTTTTCATCCATGGCTCAACATCATTTTCACCATTAAGATTTAATCTTACAGCTGAGCATCCCATCTTATTAGC
>JBJKWV010000068.1:0-6999 GCA_045561915.1 Flavobacteriaceae bacterium | reverse complement strand
TTGAACTAATTCACAGAGCAAAAGCTCAAGATCAAAATGCTTATAATTTGCTCTTTGATGGGTATTGGAATTCACTTTATTCTTTTTTATATAAGAGGACGTCAAATCCAAATTTAGCAGAGGAAATTGCAATCGAATCATTTGCAAAGGCATTTGATCAATTGGATCGTTTTGATGAAAAACTTTCATTTAATTCTTGGCTAATTACCATTGCCAAAAATCATCATACCGATCGATACAGAAAATCAAAACATCAAATGCGAAGTTCTCAAGAAGTAGAGGAAGATAAAACGATGGAATTCTCGAGAACAGCTCCCTCTCCAGAAGAACTTATGATTGCAAGTCAAAATCTTGATAGAGTATTGGGTTATATAAAATCAATGAAAAAAGAATTTCGAAATCTCCTCAAAATGAGATATTTTGATGATTTATCACTAAAGGAGATAGAAGATAAATTGGGTGAACCCGCTACAACAATTCGTGTCAAATTGTTTAGAGCAAAAAAAATGCTTGCCAACCTATTAGAAAGTGAAAAAAATTAATTTGTCTAAACTTGGACCTGGACTTCTATTTGCTGGAGCAGCCATTGGAGTATCACACTTAGTTCAATCAACGCGTGCTGGAGCAGATTATGGCTGGGGTTTAGTTTGGGCTCTTTTACTTATAAATCTATTCAAATATCCTTTCTTTCAATATGGCCCTCGTTATGCTCAAGCAACGGGCGAGACTCTTTTAGATGGATATTATAAATTAGGTAAAGGATATCTGTGGGCTTATTTTTTTGTCAACCTTGGAACAATGTTTACAATCCAAAGTGCAGTTACAGTTGTTACTGCTGGACTAGCTTCAAAGCTATTTGGTATAACAAGTGACATAGTCACATGGAGTGTTATAATTACTATTTTCTGCAGTGTTATTTTGATTTTAGGTAAGTACCAGTGGCTTGATAAGTTTATTAAAGTAATCATGATATCACTAGCTATAAGCAGTATACTTGCTGTTGGTGTTGCTCTTTTCAATAACGATAGCCCCAGTTTTGAACAGGTCCTCCCAGAAGGTAGTGGTTTATTGTTCTTGATTGCATTTTTAGGATGGATGCCTGCTCCTTTAGACATTTCAATATGGCACTCTATATGGACCTTGGAAAAAAATAAAACTCAGCAAAAAAAATCTTCCATCTCAGAAAGCCTTTTCGATTTTAATGTGGGTTATATAGCAACTATTTTTCTAGCCCTATGTTTTGTAGGTTTAGGATCTTTAGTTATGTATGGAACTGGCATGGAATTTTCAAATAAAGGCGGAGTCTTCGCCGGGCAGCTTATTCAACTTTACACCTCTAACTTAGGAGATGCCGCATATAGTTTGATTGCTGTAGCAGCTTTTTCAACTATGCTAAGTACAACTATCACAACCTTAGATGCCTCGCCCAGAGCTATGTCAAAAACAATTCAGCTTTTACTACAAAAAGATAGATCATATTATTTGCCCTGGTTAATTATTTTAGGATTAGGTACAGGGTGTATTTTTCTCTTCCTTTTGTCAGAAATGGGTCAGCTGGTTCAAATCGCAACGGTTCTTTCATTTATAACTGCGCCTTTATATGCATTTTTAAATTTTCGTTTAGTTATAAGCAAACAAATGCCTACAAAATATAAGCCTGGAAAGGGTCTACGTATTTTAAGTTTTACTGGGTTAATATTTTTAACAGGTTTTACTCTATTTTATCTTTTGAGTCTGTGAGCATTCGATTATCTTTGTAAAAAAGATTGGTGATGGAGGTTCAAGAACGAACAGAAATAAAGCATAAAAAAAAACCTGATTGGATTCGAGTAAAACTACCAACAGGTAGAAAGTACACTGAGCTGAGAGGTCTGGTTGAAAATTATAACCTCAATACTATTTGTACCTCAGGTAGCTGTCCCAATATGGGTGAATGCTGGGCAGAAGGAACCGCTACTTTCATGATCTTAGGGAATGTTTGTACACGCTCTTGTGCTTTTTGTGGTGTAAAAACTGGAAGGCCATCATCTGTAGATTGGGCAGAACCAGAAAAAGTTGCCAATTCTATTAAAATCATGAAAGTTAAACATGCAGTTATAACTTCTGTTGATCGTGATGATATAAAGGATATGGGGTCCATTATTTGGGCTGAAACTGTAAATGCCATTCGTCGTTTAAACCCCAATACCACGCTAGAGACACTAATACCTGACTTTCAAGGAAACCATCGTAATATTGATAGAATAATTGAGGTTTCACCCGAAGTTGTTTCTCATAATGTTGAAACTGTTAGAAGATTAACAAGAAAAGTAAGGGTGCAAGCAAAATATGATACCAGTTTAAAAGTTTTGCTTTACTTAAAAAATCAAGGGATTAAAAGAACAAAGTCTGGAATTATGTTAGGTCTGGGAGAAAAAGAAGATGAAGTACTTGAAACTCTTAGAGATCTAAGAGCTCACAAAGTTGATGTAGTTACTATTGGTCAATATTTACAACCTAGCAAAAAACATTTATCCGTCCAGTCTTTTATAACTCCAGAACAATTTAAAAAGTATGAAACTTATGCTCTTAAGCTCGGATTTAGACATGTCGAAAGTAGTCCATTAGTTCGTTCTTCCTACAGAGCCCACAAACACGTTGCATAGCTCTTAGTTAATTTTTTTGTACCAAACTACGAAATCTCTGAGTTTCAGTTCTATCAAAAAAGCTCATCTTTATAGGTAAATAAAATAGGATATCTGAATTAAAATAGTTCTCTAATCTTGCAAAATCTTTCTCTGTTGTAAGGATTAATTTTTTTGATCTTTTCGACTCAATATTTTTTATTTCAGAAACACTGAATCGATGATGATTTGAAAATTTCAGATGGTTAAAATTTAATTTTTTTTCTTCTAAAAAGTTTACCAAAGGATCTGGATTATCAATTCCAGTAATTAGTAAAAAGGGAAGCTCAAGCGAACCTAAAGGCTTATTTTTTTCTCTATTTATAATATTTTCAGAATAATCAATTTTAGTAAAAAATACACTTTGATAACTCAAAGGATTTATTTTATTTAGAATTTTTTTTTGTTGGGGGTTTGTTAAATTTTCGGGGCACTTAGTCACTAAAATAATTTGAGCCCTTGATGCACAAGATTTTGACTCTCGCAAACGCCCCAGAGGGAGATGCTGATCTGAGAAATAAGGCCTATTATAAGTTGTTGTCAAAATCAGTGTATCTGTTTCAACATAACGATGTTGCATAACATCATCAAACAAGAGAATATCAGGTTGATTTTCCATTTGATCTATCGCCCGTATGCCTTTAATTCTTTTCTCAGAAACAATTACATCTAAGCCTCTATACTTTTTAAAAAATTGAAATGGTTCATCACCAATTGTTTCATAAGTACAATCTTTAGAAGCAACTACTACACCTTTGGTCTTTCGTTTATATCCTCTACTGAGTACTGTAAGATTTTGGTTCTCATTAAAAAGAGAAATTAAATAATCAATAACGACAGATTTTCCTGTTCCACCAATGCTTAAGTTACCTACTCCTATACTTTTATATTTAGTTTTTATTGATTTTAATATTCCCAAATCAAAAAAATAATTTCTTAAAGCTGTAATTCCACCATAAATGAGTGCTGCTGGAAATAACAATGGGGTTAACATTTTCATGCCCATGAAGATATATATTATATTTGTTTTATAAGAAATGATATGATAGTTAAAGAACTTCTCGAAACTCTTGAGCAATGGGCTCCAACAGCATATGCTGAAGACTTCGATAATGTTGGACTTTTGATAGGTGATAAAAAAAGTAACTGTTCAGGGGTTATAATCACTTTGGACTGCACTGAAGATGTTGTCGATGAAGCAATTTCTAAAAAATGTAATGTAATTATAAGTTTTCATCCTATCATTTTTAAGGGTCTAAAAAAAATTACTGGTTCTAATTATGTTGAAAGAGTTACTATAAAGGCGATAAAAAATAATATTTCAATTATTGTACTTCACACACGATTAGATAACCATCCTGAGGGGGTTAATCATGTATTATGTCATCGCCTTAAAATTAATAACTCTAGAGTATTGATTCCTAAAAAAAATAATCTTAAAAAGCTTGTAGCCTACGTTCCAGAAAGCCACACAGAATCAGTCCTAGATGCACTTCACGTGGCTGGAGCAGGAAACTTAGGTAAATATAGAGAATGTAGTTTTCTATTGGATGGAACAGGAAGCTTTAAGGGGATTGAAAAAAGTAATCCTCATATAGGGAAACCATCCGAAAAAGTTTCGTTAAAAGAAATTCAGATTAATGTTGTGTTTGAATCTCATCTTCTTAATGAGATAGAAAAAGCCCTCCGTGAAGCTCATCCATATGAAACTGTAGCCTATGAAGTTTATTCATTAATCAATTCGTTTTCTGGAGTTGGAATTGGTCGTATAGGCTATTTAGAAAAAGAGATGGATTTATCTTCTTTTTTGAATCATTTAAAAAAACAATTAAAGTCGAATGCTATTAGACATAGCCCTCCTCCCAAAAAGTTAATTAAAAAAGTAGCTGTAGTAGCAGGCTCAGGAAGTTTTGCAATTGAAGATGCTAAACGACAAGGGGCAGATGCTTTTATCACAGCTGATTTAAAATATCATCAATTTTATCAAGGAGAAAAAAGTGTTTTATTAGTGGATGTTGGACATTATGAAAGTGAGCAATATGTGAAAAATTTGATATTTGATTATCTTACCAAAAAATTACCTAATTTTGCAATCGTTTTATCACAAACAAAAACAAATCCTGTTAACTATTTTTAGCTATGGCCAAAACAACTAAAGCAACTGTCGAAAGTAAATTAAGAGCTCTTTACGACCTCCAATTGATTGATTCAAGAATAGACGAAATCGTTAATCTAAGAGGAGAACTACCTCTTGAAGTTGAGGACTTGGAAAACGAAATAGCAGGTTTAAATACCAATTCTGATATGATTAAATCAGAAATAGAAGACAGCGATAAACAGATATCTGAACAAAAACTAGTCATTGAAAATACTAAGGAACTTTTAAAAAAATATGAAGAAAAGTTAAAAAATGTACGAAACAATAGAGAATATAATTCAATCGTAAAGGAACAAGAATATCAAGACTTAGAATCTCAATTGGCAGAAAAGAAAATCAATGAGTTTAAAGCCCGTATTGAACAGAAAAAAGAGGAATTGGCTTTAGTTACTGAAAAATTGAATGAACGTAACGCGCATCTTAAGTCTAAAAAAAGTGAGCTTGATGCTATCTTAAAAGAAACGCACAAAGAAGAAGATTTATTACAAAAGAAATCTGCTGAATTTGAAAAAGGTATTGAAGAACATTTAATTACATCATACAAGCGAATAAGAGGAAATGTAAAAAATGGACTTGCAATTGTATCAGTACAAAGAGGTGCTTCTGGGGGGTCTTACTTTTCTATTCCTCCTCAAATACAACTTGAAATTGCATCTCGTAACAAAATTATTACTGACGAACATAGTGGCAGAATTTTAGTGGATTCAGAGCTAGCAAAAGAGGAAGAAACTAAGATTCAAAAATTAATTGGGAAATAATTCATTCCCAAAAGTCATACACAAGAACTGACTCTGTGTGTGGAACAAATAGCTTAACAAACTTTTTATGAATAGGGTGAGGTAAATAAATACTATCTCTGTCTGTAGCTTTTGTAAATTTCATAGTCAAACTGTGTGAATAGCCTTTCCCCAAACCCTCCGGAGAAACATTTTCTCCATAATTCAAATCCTCTACTCCGATAATGGCCTGAAGACTATATGCTCCATCAGTGATTTTTTGGAGATCTTCAATGCTAGTTTCTTCTTTAAATTGAATCAATACCAGATGAACTAGCATTTTCTGGTTTTTTTCATTTATTTTTCTGTTATCAGCCTCATTGCTTATGAAATAATAACCGATCAACATAGTAGCTAAATAAAATAAGCCTATAATTAAAAATGATAGCCGATCTGTTACACTAGCTTTGAGCATAAATGAATTTTTCTTCAATTTAAAGTTTATACCTGAAAAGGTAAAGAGAAAGTAAAAGTCTTTTCAGAAAAGCCTGCTCGGTTTTAAAGAACTAGAAATTAAACAAAATCAAATAATTGTCAGAATGGATGATTTAACGAGCAGGCCAACAATAAACCTATTATATAATGACAATTATATCACGAAAAGGTTTAATTCTATTTTTTATTTATAAAAGTTATTACAAATAATAAGGAATAAGAAAAATATAAACTAGATTAACCTTACAATAAATTAAAGTTCATAAAATGTTAAAGATTCATATTAATTTAATTTTTCTCTGTTATCTTTTAATTGGATGTGTATCAACTAAAAAGGTCTTTTTTGAAGATATCGTAGATACAAATGATAAGGCAATAAACATACAAGATAAAAAGGTATTTTCTTTTGATAAATCTGAAGTTTATTTCTCAAATCGTTTCGAAGGTGCACGTTTAAATGATGTTAAGAAGGAAAATGACAGCACATTTATTTTATTTATCAATCCTGAAAATGAACCTATAAATCTTAGTCCATACTATGCATTTAAGGTCTGGAGTAAATCACCAAGAAATATTAGCCTAAAGTTTAATTATCCTAAAGGATATTCTCATAGATATATGCCGAAAATCCTATCCGAAGGTAAATGGAAAATAACTGACTCTATTTCTTTCAATAATAATATCTTAAAATTAAAAGTGTCTAAAAATTCAAAAATTGTATCGGGTCAAGAATTAAACTCAAGTAATATTGTATATAATTGGGTTAATAGTATTTTAAGGGATAAACAAAACTATGCAAGCTTTAAGGAAATTGGTAAAACAAAATTGAAAAGATCGTTCATGGTTATTGATATTAATAAAGGAAATAAAGAAAAAAAACCAATAGTTGTATTAATTACTCGGCAACACCCTCCTGAAGTAACTGGATATTTTGCTTTTCAATCTTTTCTATCAACTATTCTCGAGG
>JBJKWV010000067.1:0-7024 GCA_045561915.1 Flavobacteriaceae bacterium | reverse complement strand
GAAGTTACATCTGTATCAACTTTGTCAGTTGCGATTTCAAGAATAGGATCATCCAAAGAAACAGGATCGCCAACATCTTTTAGCCATTTGGTAACAGTAGCTTCAGCAACGCTTTCACCCATTTTGGGTAATTTCAAATAATATTGTCCCATAATATAATGTTATGCAAAAGTATCAAATTTTGAATGGGAAATAAGATTTTATTATTTGAACTATAGGGGTAGTACGAAAATCAACTTTTCGTAATAGATGACTCAAAAGGAATACGTGCCAAAATTGATCTGCCAAGAGTAACTTCATCCGTATATTCCAACTCATCTCCTACTGGAATTCCTCTTGCAATCGTAGAGGTTATGACCTCATATGACGACAATAATTTATAAATATAAAAATTAGTTGTGTCTGCTTCCATAGTTGAACTTAAAGCAAAAATTATTTCAGAAACGGAGCCCTCCTTAACCTTATTGATCAAAGAAGTGATATTTAAATCTTGTGGTCCAACGCCATCCATTGGTGAAATGATTCCACCTAAAACATGATATATTCCCTGAAATTGTCCTGTATTTTCAATTGCCATCACATCGCGAACATCTTCTACGACACAAAGTAATTTTTTATTGCGTTTTGAACTAGAACAGATCTCACAAAGATTACTATCAGAAAGATTGTGACAGCTTGAACAAAAAATAACACCATCTCTTAATTCCTTGAGAGAATTAGAAAGTAAATGGGTATTTTCTTTAGGTTGTTTTAAAAGATGAAGTGCAAGGCGAAGTGCTGTTCTTTTCCCTATTCCTGGCAAAAGCGAAATTTCATGAACCGCATTTTCAAGTAATTTTGATGAAAAATCCATAAGTAAATTTACAAAAAACTCGGTTGCAACTACTTTCGTATATTGGTCTTTTTAAAATAAAATAATGATTTCTCCTCTATTTATCTTTTGCTTAATTATAGGATATTTTTTTGTTCTTGTAAGCGTATCTTACTTTTTTGTGAAAGAGGACTCAAATGAAGTTTTTTTTAAAGCTAATCGAAATTCACCATGGTACTTAGTTGCTTTTGGGATGGTTGGAGCTTCACTTTCGGGAGTAACCTTTATATCTGTTCCTGGATGGATAGAAAGTTCAAAATTTCATTATTTTCAAGTTGTTTTAGGATATCTAGCTGGTTATTTTATTGTTGCATATTTACTCTTACCTCTTTATTACAAAAACAATGTTACTTCAATTTATGAATATCTCTCTTTACGCCTTGGCAGAAGAAGTCATTATGCAGGCGCATTCTTTTTCTTTGTGTCAAGAGTTTTAGGAGCTTCTTTTAGATTATTTCTTGTCGCAATAGTACTTCAGCAGTTTATTTTTGACGCTTGGAATATACCTTTTGAGATTACGGTTATAATTTCCATACTATTTATTTGGATTTATACTCAAAAAGGTGGTATCAAAACCATTGTTTTTACAGATACCTTTCAAACGTCTTTGATGATTCTTTCTGTACTACTTTCAATTATATATATTAATCAAGCATTAAATTGGTCTTTTTTTGATTTTCTGACTTCATCACAATTATCAAATTACAATGATGTTTTTGTTACGGATTCTATTTTGAATAGAAATCATTTTTTAAAATCTTTTATTGGTGGTGCATTTGTTACAATATGTATGACTGGCTTAGATCAAGATATGATGCAAAAAAACCTAAGTTGTAGAAATTTAGAGGATGCACAGAAAAATATGGTCGTATTTAGTATTGTTTTAGTCCTTGTTACTGGACTATTTATGCTTCTAGGAGCTTTACTTTTCATATATGCAGGACAAAAAGGTATTTCTGTCCCAGTTATGGATGGAAGTGCTAAAACCGATCTCCTTTTTCCAGAAATCGCATTGAATGGGGATCTGGGTGTTGCAGTAGCTGTAACTTTTATACTAGGGTTAATTGCTGCAGCTTACAGTAGTGCAGACAGTGCTTTGACATCTTTAACCACTTCTTTTTGTGTGGACTTTCTCGACATTGAGAAATATAAAAGTACGAAACAAAGAAGGTTAAGAAAAAAAATTCATATTGGTATGAGTTTCTTGCTTATTGTAGTTGTTATCATGTTTAAATATATTTTAGGTAGAAACGTAATCGACGGATTACTTACTGTTGCGGGCTACACATATGGCCCTTTGCTGGGCCTTTTTGCCTTTGGTATATTTACCAATTATAAAATTAAAGAGGAGTGGCTTTGGCTAGTTATAATAATCGTATTAATATTAATAAGTATACTAGGTTCATTTGATTCTTCTGTTTTAGGTGGATATCAATTAGGTTACGAATTATTACCCCTTAATGGCTTGCTTACATTTTTAGGTTTGATATTGATTCGTCGCAAGTAATACTAGATTACAAGCATTTTCCCAAAAAATTCCTTCAGTATTTAGTTTCTTAGCAAGAATTTTATTTTCGGCCCCTGGATTAAAAATAAGACGTTGTGGCTTTAACTTTATTATAAAATCTGTGTATTTATCTTGTTTTTCAGTAGAAAGGTATAGTGAAATGGTATGAATCTCCTTTTGAGGGGTAAATGGGGGTACAATTTTGATATTTCCAATCTTTCCTTCTTTTATCCCCATTGGAACAACTTCTATTCCAGCTTCAAATAAGCGCAACACTACCTGATGAGAATAACGATCACTATTTGGTGATGCGCCAATAACAAGGGTTTTATAATCTACCATTGAATCATAATACTCCCCCAGGTGAAACCACTTCCAAAAGCAGCTAAAACAACCTTACTTCCCGGATTTATTTTACCTTGTTCCCAAGCCTCTGTTAAGGCAATTGGAATTGAAGCAGCAGTTGTGTTTCCATAGCGCTGAATATTATTATAAACCTGGTTATCGCCAAGACCAAACTTTTTTTGGACAAACTGTGCAATACGTAGGTTAGCTTGATGAGGTATTAACATATCTATCTCATTTGGTTTCCACCCTACTTTTTCTAATCCTGCATTTATAACCTGGGTAAAACGAACTACAGCGTTTTTAAACACAAATTGTCCATTCATGTAAGGATAATAAGATATATCCTCAGGATCATTTTCTTTCATTATTTCAGGAACCCATCGTCCAGTACTTGGTCCGATTAGTGAAAGTTCTTTAGCATATTTCCCTTCAGAATGTAGTTGTGAACTTAATACTCCAACTGATTCATTTTCAGCTCGAGTCATAACAACAGCTCCTGCACCATCACCAAAAATTACTGAAATATTTCTACCACGCGTAGTCATATCAAGTCCTCCCGAATGAAATTCTGAGCCAATAACCAAAATATTTTTATACATGCCAGTTTTGATGAATTGATCTGCTGTAGCAACCGCATAAACAAATCCTGAACATTGCATGCGAATATCCATTGCTGGGCAATCAGGAATGTTTAATGCGTCCTGTACTAAAACCCCTGAACCTGGAAAATAATAATCTGGACTTAATGTAGCAAATAAAATTAAATCAATATCCTTAGCTGAAATTCCTGCACGTTCAATTGCAATTTTCGAAGCCTCAACCCCCATCGATGACGTAGAATCGTTGCTTCCCTTTGAAATATGACGTCTCTCTTTTATCCCTGTACGCTCCTCAATCCATGCATCTGATGTTTCCATGATTTTTTCCAAATCAGAATTAGTTACAATATTGTCAGGCAAGTATTTACCAAGCCCGATAATCTTTGAATTGTACATATAAAATTAAATTAAATGGAAAAGTACATTTTTTTAGATAGGAATCCGAATTCCTTTGTAGAGATATTTTCTAAATAGTTTTTTACTTAATATGGAATCGTGTCATATTGTCAGATTTTTGGTTTTGGTATTTTTTTTGTCATATTAGAATAAACAAATAATAATATTATGAGTACAGGAAAAATAAATGTTGCTGTAGAAAATATATTTCCACTAATAAAAAAATTTCTATATAGCGATCACGAAATCTTTTTAAGAGAATTAATTTCAAATGCTACGGATGCAACAACTAAACTTATGCATATGAGTAGCCTTGGAGAAATTAAAGGTGATTTAGGAAATCTTCAAATTGAAGTGAAAATTGATAAAAAGGGTAAAAAGTTACACATCATCGATAGTGGAATTGGTATGACTCATGAAGAAGTTCAAAAGTATATTAATGAAGTAGCTTTTTCAGGAGCTGAAGAATTTTTAGAAAAATATAAAGACTCCGCTAAGGACAGTGGTATAATTGGTCATTTTGGTTTAGGCTTTTACTCAGCCTTTATGGTTGCCAAAAAAGTAGAGATCATAACTAAATCTCATAATAATAAGCCAGCTGCTCACTGGACTTGTGATGGCTCCCCTGAGTACACACTTGAAAAATCTGATAAACAATCTCGGGGAACAGAGATTATTTTGCATATCGATAAAGATTCCAAGGAGTTTTTAGAAGATGCACGTGTGGGAGAATTGCTTCAGAAGTATAATAAATTTATGCCAATTCCAATTAAATTTGGAACTAAAGAAGAAACACTTCCTCTGCCTGATGGAGCAGAAAAAGATGCAAAGCCAGATAAAATAACTGTTGACAATATTGTCAATAATCCTGATCCTGCTTGGACAAAAAAACCATCTGAACTCAAAGAAGAAGATTATAAATCTTTTTATCGAGAGTTATATCCAATGCAATTTGAAGAGCCATTATTTAATATTCATTTAAATGTAGACTATCCTTTTAATTTAACCGGTATTTTATATTTCCCAAAAATTAATAATGACATTAATATTCAAAAAGACCGAATTCAACTTTATCAAAATCAAGTTTTTGTTACAGACAATGTTGAGGGAATCGTTCCTGAATTTTTAACTTTACTTCGAGGGGTTATTGATTCACCTGACATTCCATTGAACGTATCAAGAAGTTATTTACAAGCTGATGGAGCTGTAAAAAAAATCAGTAATTACATAACAAGAAAGGTTGCTGATAAATTAAACAGTCTTTTCAAAAAAGATAGAAAAGGTTTTGAAGAAAAATGGAATGATATAAAAGTAGTAATTGAATACGGAATGTTGAGTGAAGACAAGTTTTATGACAAAGCAGATAATTTTGCTCTCTATCCAACTACAGACGGAGAATACTTTACTTTTGACGAACTCAAAGAAAATATTAAAGATCAACAAACCGATAAAGATGATAAACTGGTAATTCTTTATGCCTCTGAAGTTGACTCTCAACATAGTTATATTAAACAAGCAAAAGACAAAGGATATAAAGTTTTATTGCTAGACTCACCTATAATCGGACATCTAATCCAGAAAATGGAAGGGAGTAAAGACAAAATTTCTTTTGCTCGTGTAGATGGAGATACTTTAGAAAATTTGATAAAAAAAGACGAAACGGTAATCTCAAAAATATCTGATAAGGAAAAAGAGAAATTAAAACCAATTATTGAAGATGTTGTTAAAGAAGGTGGATATACAGTTCAACTTGAACCATTAGACAGTAAAAGTTTACCTTTTGTATTAACTCAACCTGAATTTATGAGACGCATGAAAGAAATGCAACAAACAGGTGGAGGGGGTATGATGGGAAATATGCCTGACATGTATAATTTAGTAGTAAATACAAATCATGAATTAGTTAGCCAAATACTTAATACAAAAACAAAAAAGAAAAAAGAAAGTCTTATTCAGCAAGCTCTTGACCTTGCCAAGCTTTCTCAAAATTTGTTAAAAGGTGAAGCTTTAACTCAGTTTATTCAAAGGAGTGTTGATTTAATAAAATAAAGAATCGCCTTCGGGAGATTCTTTATTAATTGATTTTTTTTTAAAATGATTAAACCAATTGTTCTTCCGAGTAACGGATCAATTACTAAATTTCCAGGTGCTCAATTTCGTTATTTTGAGTCTTTTTTTAAAAATGAAAAATCCGAGAAATATTTCAATCAACTTCAAAATGAAATACATTGGAGAAATGATTCCATTACTATTTATGGTAAAACCTACCCTCAACCTAGACTGACTGCATTATACTCAACAAACTCAATACCTTACTCCTATTCTGGAATTACTATGTATCCAAATCAAATTACGCCTCTTCTTTTAGAAATAAAAAACAGTATTCATAAGGTAAGTAATATTGAATTTACTACTGTACTATTAAATCAATATCGAGATGGAAAAGATAGTAATGGTTGGCATGCAGATAATGAAAAAGAGCTAGGTGCAAATCCTACAATTGCATCACTTAGTTTTGGAGCAGAGAGATTTTTTCATTTAAAACACAAAACTAAAAAAGAACTAAGATTAAAAATTCTCTTGAAATCAGGAAGTTTGTTGTTAATGGAGGGAGAAACCCAAACCAATTGGCTACATCAAATTGCTAAAACCGCAAGACCAGTTGGACCACGCATAAATTTAACCTTCCGTAAAATCATTTAAATATATCGTCAAGTATGTATGCAAGACGAAGTCCTGCTTTTAATAATTGTAATCGAATAGTGTCAAAATTTTCATAACGATATCGATATCCTAAATTTATATCTTCTGGTAGATCTTTATAAATCTTTTTAGTTAAATCATGAGTTTCTTTAACCCAAACTTCAATTGGACTTGATTCGTATTCCTTTTTTTTAGAATTAGATAATCTTGGTAAATTATTTGTCAATTCCGTATAACTCATTTTACTGCTATCTATTATATCACTGTCCCAAATTCGATGAAGATTTGTGTTTTCTCCAAACCATTTTAATTTGATATTATTCCCTCCCTTATCTTTTTTTTCACCCAAATGCATTGGTTGATGAATATCACCAACAAAATGCACAAGTAATTTTAAATAAAATCTTCTATCGTCTTTTGGAGTTTTTTTACTTTTTAAAGCTTCAATACACTTTTTAATAGCTTGTATAACGTCACCTTCAACATTCTTTTCACTTGAATAATAGGTTTCATTCACTTTCATATTAGCATAGTGCCACGGATTATAAACTTGATATCGTTTATCAGATTTAATGTCATCAGCATAATTTGAAATATAAG
>JBJKWV010000066.1:0-7046 GCA_045561915.1 Flavobacteriaceae bacterium | reverse complement strand
CCATTACTTTCCATTATGGCTTGTTGCAAGTAAGCAGGGAGGTTTCTTAGATATTGAGTGTAGGGTATTAAAGCTTCGCTTTCAGCACCCCAAAAGTTGTTGTACCAAATACTAATTAAAGCTAAAATGACGGGAATATTTTTTTCAAAAGGGGTCTTTTGAAAATGTGAATCCATTTTTCCAGCACCTTTCAAAAGATTTTGGAAGTGTTTGGGGCCAACTGCTAAACATATGCTCAGGCCAACAGAACTCCACAACGAAAATCTTCCTCCTACCCAGTCTTTCATTGGAAATGTGTTTTCTGGTGAGATTCCGAAAGCAGCTGTTTTCTTTATGTTTGTGGAAACTGCAATAAAATGATTAACTATAGCTGTTTCTGGTGCTTGTTTTAAAAACCAAGATCTTATAGAATTTGCATTACTGAGTGTTTCTTGAGTATTAAATGTTTTAGAAACGATCACAAAAAGTGTTTTTTCAGGATTTAATCCTTTTAAGATTTCTTCATGATGATCTCCTTCGACATTTGAAATAAAACGAACATCTAGATGATTTTTATAGTGTTCCAATGCTTCTACAACCATGGATGGTCCTAGGTCAGATCCTCCAATACCAATATTTACTACATGTGTAATTGCTTTCCCTGAATATCCCTTCCATTCCCCTGAGATAACTTTATTACAAAAAGAATATATTTTTTCTTGGGTAGCTTTAATTTCTGGAATAACATCCACCCCATCAATAATTAGTGGGGAATTATCAAGACTTCTTAGAGCAGTATGCAAAACAGCTCGGTTCTCTGTGTCATTTATTTTGGCTCCTGAAAATTGAGCTTTAATAGAATCTTTAAGTTTAGCCTCATTAGCTAATTCAAGTAAAAGATTAAATCCCTTCCGGTCTAATCTATTTTTAGAAACATCTACTATGAAGTCCTCCCATTCAATCCAACTATAATCTAGTCGATTATCATCTTTTTTAAAATGTTCTTGAATACTTCTTGAAGCTATTTTTTTTTGATGATCTTGAAGCGCTTTCCAAGCTTTGAATTTTGATGGTGGTTTGTTAGGAAGGGTCTTTTGCATAGTTAGAGGGATTATTTTCGGCAATCTCAGCCTCTTGGTCTTCATCAAAAGCGATGCAATCTAATTTATATTTGTAAGGAACAATATGTCGAGCAAATTTAGCTTTTAAATCTTTAGATATTGGCTTTGCTTCAGGAAGTTTTTGCTTAAAAGGATCAACTTGCCTACCATTTTTCCAAAAACGATAACAAACATGTGGTCCTGAAGTGTTTCCAGTCATACCTACCCAACCAATAATATCTCCTTGCTCAACAAATTGACCAACCCTAACGTTGTGTTTTTTCATATGAAGATATTGAGTAGAGTAGGTACTGTTATGTCTAATGGTAACATAATTCCCATTTCCTCTTGAATAACGTGCTTTAACTATTTTTCCACTTGCTGTAGCTAGTATTGGTGTTCCTACAGAAGCTGCAAAATCAGTTCCTTTATGGGGGCGTACACGATTTCCGTAAAGAGGAATCCTTCTTCTAAGATTGTAGCGTGATGAAACCCTATTAAATTTTAAGGGACCTTGTAAAAAAGCCCGTCTTAGACTTTTTGCTTGATCATCAAAATAATCTACAATACCTTTTTTTGGATCACTAATATATTCAAAGGCATAAAGGGGTTTGCCTTTATGCTCAAAATAGGCAGCTTTAATTCGTTCAACTCCAATGGAAACGGAATCATCCACAAACTTTTCAGTATAAATAATTTTAAATCGATCTCCTTTTTGTAAACGAAAAAAATCGACTGTCCAAGCATACACATCAGATAGATAATAAGTAAGGGATTCATTAATACCACTATTTTGCATTGTTTCGTATAAAGAACTTTTAATTATTCCAGATGCCTCAAGTTCTACTAAACGCACTGGTTTTTCAACTCGTTCTCCATATAAGCTGTCTCGCAAGTGAATTCTAATAAATGACTGTGGTCCAGGATGATAAACAAAGTATTCTGGGGTGGAGATACTGTCTTTAGAATAGAAAAGGCTATAAGGCTTTCCAATTGTAAGTTTTCTTACACTAGCCTTTCCTTTAATCGCTTGAAGAATATTGTATACATCAGGATAATCAATTCCATTATCTTCTATTATTTTTCCAAAGGTATCTCCACGCCTGATTTTTTTTGTTTCTACATCAAACTCATTTAGATCTATTCCATAAAAAAGATTAGGTATTAACTTTTCAACTATTTTTTCAGTTTTTTCAGTAGGTTGATTCGGATTATTGTTGCATCCTATAAAAAAGAAAATCAAAAAAATCATCAATATTCGATGCATAAATGAATTTTTCACAAATTTCGAAACTTATTTAAGTTAAATAAAAATTATAAACAAAAGTTATACCTATTTTTCAAACTAATCTAATAAGATTTCAAAAGGATATTTAAGATTTTTAAAATTTTCTAAATCTGCTTTAATAGATCCTACTAGGATATCAGCTTGTAATCGAATTGGGAGTCTATTTTTATCCTCTGAAACCCAAAGAGTGACGCTCTCTTGTTCTTCAAAGACTCTACCTGATTGAACCAGGGGACGAAACTTCATACATTTAATTCTCCCAAACTTTGATCGAATGGTTTCAACACCCAAGAATTTAAGTTTAAAAACATAGTTTTCATTATCAAAAAACATATTTATATCAAAACTATCATTGATTTTCACATCTTTTTTTGGATAAAATTTTCTTAAATAATAAAAACATGAAATTAAATCCTGCACCCCCTTCTCGATTGAGAATTCTTTAATCGTATCCCTTTTTATATCATTGACTATAGCAATAGCTTTATCATGATCAAAATCAATTTCAACATTTTTTGTATATCCACCTTCATTAATATCTCTAATAAATCTATAAGGGAAACCTGTTTTTTGATCAAAATAGCTTTCGTAGTAATCCTCTACTTTAAAAAACCATTTAGCTATGCCGGTTGTTTCCCCAAAACCTTTGGCATGGTAAACAGCCTTATTGTTTAGAGAATCACTTTCTAAAGAAAATGAGGCATAGCTTGCATTAAAAGGACCGTAATGAAGGCGCAATTGAAACCATTCGCCATTTTGAAAAGATTCGAAAGGAGGCAAAGTGTTTTCTATAGGTTTTTGAGAAAATCCCCAAAGGGTAAATACTAAAAAAATTAGAAGAAACTGTTTTACCATAATTCAAAGATAAATCTCTTTATCGAGTTTTTTTTTATATTAATTTCAATGTTTTCGAAGAGCATTGAAAATTTCCTCTCCCTTATGCTTCCCTAAAATATCAATAACTTCTTTTTTTGAAGCTGCCTTTATACCTTTAAATGATTTTAGAGCACTTAACAACTTATCTCTGGTAGAAGGACCAATACCTTGAATTCTGTCCAATTTTGAAGTTAAACTTACGTTACTTCTTTTTTGGCGGTGAAAAGTAATACCGAAACGATGAGCCTCATCTCTTGCACGTTGGAGAATTTTTAGGCTTTCTGATTTTTTGTCTAAGTATAAGGGTATGCTGTCATTAGGAAAATAGATCTCTTCAAGGCGTTTTGCAATTCCTAAAATTGATATTTTTCCACGTAATCCGAGAGCATCCAAGCTTTTTACAGCTGAAGAAAGTTGTCCTTTTCCTCCGTCAATCACAATCAATTGAGGAAGGGGAGCATTTTCATCTAAAAGTCTTTTATAACGCCTTAAAACAACTTCCTCCATAGATGCAAAATCGTCAGGACCAGTAACAGTTTTGATATTGAAATGACGATATTCTTTTTTGCTTGGTTTCCCATTTTTAAAAACTACGCAAGCTGCAACTGGATTAGATCCTTGAATATTTGAATTATCAAAACATTCAATATGGGTGGGTTCTTTTGGCAATCTCAAATCAACTTTCATTTGACTCATAATACGTCTAGAATGACGATCAGGATCAGTAATTTTCATCTGTTTATAGCGATCAATGCGAAAATATTTAGCGTTTCGAAGAGATAAATCTACCAATTTCTTTTTGTCTCCTTGTTGAGGAACAAAAACCTTTAATTCTTCACCTAAAGAAACTTTATGGGAAAGGAATAAGGTCTTTGAAATACTTGAAAAAAGCTTTCTAATATCAATTATTCCAAGCTGTAAAAGCGTTTCATTTTCTTCGTCTAACTTCTTTTTAATTTCTATTGTATGTGACCTTACTATTGCACCAAAAGATACTTGTAGGTAATTTATGTAACCATGGCTTTCATCAGAAATAATTGAGAAAACATCTACATTACTGATTTTAGGATTTACAATCGTTGATTTTGCTTGGTAACTTACTAGTGCATTAATTTTTTCTTTCAAAACCTGAGCTTCTTCAAATTTTAATTCGCTTGATAGGAGCTTCATTTCTTTTTTAAAATGATTGATACAGAAACTCAAATTTCCGTTGATTAATTGTTTTATTGACATCTCGTTTTTTTCAAATAAAAAAATAGATGATTCTTTATTATTTATTTTTAATAGATGATTCAATTCCTGGTTTAAAAATGGATAAATTTCCTTTATTAGTTGAATCAAAATTTTTAGATGTTTAACGCTTGTAAATGGACCAAAATACTCTCTTGATTTATCAGTTATATTTCTTGTAAAAAATATTTTGGGTTTAGGTTGTTTTTCTAAACAAATCCATGGATAAGTTTTATCATCTTTTAGAAGGATATTATATCGGGGTTTATATTTTTTTATGAGATTATTTTCCAGAAGTAAAGCATCCATTTCAGTGTCCACAACTACGTGCTCTATTCTGGCTATATTTTTTACTAATACTCTTGTTTTTTGGTTATCTGGAGTTTTATTAAAGTATGAGCTGACTCGTTTTTTAATATTTTTAGATTTTCCTATATAGATTATTTTATCCCCTTTATCATAAAATTGATAAACTCCAGGAACTTCTGGCAAGCCTTTTATTTGAATTTCAACTGCATCTAATTTCACAAAACGAAAATATTGATTTTCTTTGGGTCTATAATTAATTTCTATCTCATTTCATGAATTCTGAAGTTTCAAAATCAAAATTAAGATCTGTTTTTTTGAGAAAGCGTCTTGAACTTAGTGAAGGGAAACATGAAAAATTATGTTTTGACATTGCAAATCAATGTTTAAAACTTCCGATTTGGAATTTTGAGTACTTTCATTTATTTCTTTCTATAAAATCTAAGGCAGAAATAGATACTTCCCTAATATTGACAATGCTTCAAGGAAGAGATAAACAAGTAATAATTCCAAAAGTAAATGGGAATAATTTAGACCATATTTTATTGACAGATAGCACCAAGATTAAAGTTAATTCTTGGGGAATACCCGAACCTGATAAGGGAATTTTAATAGATCCAAGAGATTTAGATGTAGTATTTATACCATTACTGGGATATGATAAAATAGGGAATCGCGTGGGTTATGGTAAGGGGTTTTATGATAATTTCTTAGTGAAATGCAAACCAGAAGTTGTAAAGATCGGACTTTCTTTTTTTAAACCTGTAGATAAAATATCTGGAGTTCACACAAATGATATCCCTTTAGATTTTTGTGTTAATCCTAAAGAGATAATAAATTTTTCATAGGAGAAATGATTATTTAATGTAACCTATACTACTCATATTAAAAAATAATGTTAAGTTTGCGTTACATTAACAAAATATAAATCATGAATGATCAAAATATTATTATACCAATTTTTGGAATGTTAACTGGAATTATAATCCCAGTTGCTGCATTTATCTATGTATATTATGAAGGTAAAGGAAAGAGAGAAACAGTCCTTGAAATATCTAAGAATCTTGATGACCCGTCCAAAGTTGAAGAGTTATTAAAAATTTTTGAAGAAAGAAAGAAGGAACCCATTGATTACCGTAGAAGCGGAGTAATAACAATTTTTGTTGGGATTGGTCTTTATCTTCTTGGGTTTTTAGCTTTAGGAAGTATTTTACAAGGTGTTGGAGCCTTAGTTAGTTTTATAGGTGTTGGAACTTTAATAGCTGGATATCTTTATCCAAACACGGGTAAAGAATTAACTGACGCTGTTGAAGAATTTGAAAAAAAATAATTTTGGGTAAGAACCACAAAAAACTTCAAAATAATCTTGAGGAACTTAGAAAATCTGCTGGTTTAACTCAAAAAGAATTATCAGTTTCTGCAGAAGTATCAAGAAAGAGTATTAATGCTATTGAGAACGGTATTTATATCCCTTCAACAGTTTTAGCATTAAAGATTGCGAACACACTTAACTGTAAAGTTGAAAACCTATTTAAGCTGCCTGAAGAAAGTTAATTTATGAACTTGGTAAAGAATCAGACTTTGAAAAAATCTTTTTGTTGAAAAATATTAAAATTCCAACTCCTGTACTGATAGCAGTATCGGCAACATTAAAGATGTATTGAAAAAACAAGTAATTTTCTCCTCCTACAAAAGGAATCCATGATGGCCATGTCCATTCAACCAAAGGGAATTGAAGCATGTCGACTACATGTCCATAAAAAAGAGATGCGTACCCTTTTTCTGGGAATATCTCAGCAATTTTTCCATAACTGTCTGTAAATATTACTCCATAAAACACAGAATCTATAATATTACCCAGTGCTCCTGCAAAGATTAGAGCTAAAGCCCAATTTAAGAGTATTCCACTCTGTTTTTTAATTGAATCGAGGAGCCAGTAACCAAGACCGAAAATCGCAACAATACGAAACAAAGTGAGAATTAGTTTTGATGTAGCTTCAGAAATGAAAGGTATAAAGTCATTGAGTTTTGCACCCATAGCCATTCCTTTATTTTCAACAAAAAGTAGTTTGAAAAACCCCCAATCTAGTATCGCTGGAACACCATAACCCGAAAGAGGATAGTTTAGTTTTATATAAAATTTAGACCCTTGGTCCAATAATAATATTATCAAGATGATACCAAAAGCCCAACTTAGATTAAAATATGTTTTATTTGTGTTCAGAACTATTTTAAGGTTATTTCTGCATATTTTTTGCCTCTATGCT
>JBJKWV010000065.1:0-7048 GCA_045561915.1 Flavobacteriaceae bacterium | reverse complement strand
AAAGAAGATTGTCCTACACCTGGAACTATTGTTCCTCCAAAACTATACCCCTCAGTTAAGCTCAAAGCCTTTGCAAAAGCAAAATTCGGAATATTTGAATTTCCAAGTTTCCCCCAAGAACCTCTTATCTTCAAATAATCAATTGTACTAGAGGAGCTTAAGAAATTTTCCTCAGATAAAATCCATCCAGCTGAAAAAGATGGGAATGTACCCCATTTATCATTCAAAAATCTTGAGCTACCATCTTGTCTAACATTAGCCTCTAGTAAATATTTACCTTTGTAATTATAATTTACTCTTGCAAATAATGATTGAACAGAAAAACCAGTCTCGGAACCATTATTTAATTGATTTGTGGGTTGACCAGCATCTAATACTTGGATGCCATCAGTTAAGTGCCCATCTCTTGATGCACGGAAATTAGAAACAGTATTTTCTTCTTGACTGTATCCAACAAGAGCATTCAAATTCCCTTCACCAATATCTATATTATAATCAGCTGTTACAAAATATGTCTCTGTAAAGAACTCAATACTTTCATTACTTCTATTTCTATCAGAATCAGGAGCAAAATAAGATGAACCGTCGGGAAAAACGTTTTTTACTTTTTTATTAAAAATATTGTTAAAAGTACTTCTGTTTCTTATAGCACCAGTTGCTTTAACCGTAAGATTCTCTATTGGTTTATAAGCAATATATGCATTTATTAAAACATTATTTATTGTTTGATCTATATTATAGTAGCTCCCATTTGCGTAACCATAATTGTTATTTCTACCTGTTCCAGGCCCTACATTAAATCCAGCAAATGTAGGAGATATCATTGCTAGTTCTCCGTCAGCATTAAAAATAGGCCCTAATGTATTCTGTAATTGAAGACCCAAGGCCTGAGGCCCTTGAAGATTTGAAGAATTTAAGGCTTGTTGAGTTCCTTCTTGTTTACTTCTTGAAAGAGAAATTGTTGTTCCAATGTCAAACTTATCAGTTGGACTAGCATCTAGATTAATTCTAACGTTATGACGATCAAAATAATTACCTCCAGCTGCAATACTCTCCTGATCTAAAATACCTAAAGCAACTCTATAATTAACATTTTCGGAACCACCTGTCACACTTAAATCATGTACGTTAACAGGTGCTGATTGCACAAGATCATTCATAGGATCTCTCCACCATGTAGTTTGAGATCCAGCCTCAGCAATTTGAGCAGCAGTATAGATTGGCTCACCACCAAAATTTGTTCTTGCTAGGTTTTTGAAATTCATGTTGTACACTGGATCATAGTTTACATCTGGCAACTTAACTGCTGAAGAAGTACCAAATGTTCCAGAATATTGAAATTGAGCGGGTTGATCTCTTGATCCTCTTTTAGTTTTAACAACTACAACTCCATTAGAAGCCCTTGAACCATATATTGCTCCTGATGCTGCATCTTTTAAAACAGATATAGATTCTATATCATTAGGGTTAAGTAAGTTAATATCGCCTTCAATACCATCGATAATCACAAGAGGTCGTGAATCATTTAATGTTGACACACCTCTTATTCTAATTGAAATTTCGTCTTGCCCCGCTTCCCCTGAGTTCTGAGAAACAAATACTCCTGCTGTTGTACCAGATAAGGCAGCACCAGCGCTTGTTAAAGATCTATTTTCTATTACTTCAGAATCAATAGTGGCAACTGAACCTGTAATATTTCTTAATAACTGAGTTCCATAACCTGTGACAACAATTTCATCAAGAGAAGATGCGTCTGCAAGTAAAGTAACATTTAATATATCAGAAGAACCAACATTTAGATTTTGGGCTTTAAAGCCAACAAATGAGAATTGAAGCTCAGCGTTTTCATTCTCTAATTCAATTGAGAAATTCCCATCAAAATCTGTTGAAGTTCCGTTTTGAGTGCCAACCTCCAGGACTGACGCTCCTGGTAAGGGATTCCCGTCAGAATCATTAACATTTCCGGTAATAGTTCTTTTTTGAAGTTCAATTTCTTCCAAAATAATTTCTTCTTTTTCAACAACTTTTTCTTTTGCTTTTAAAAGAACTTTTTTGTCAATTACTACATATTCGAGCTGATTTTCAAAAATCATGTCTAAAACCGTTTTAATTGGTTCATTTTTCACAAAAATAGATGCCTTCTTGTTAAAATCGAATACGCTTAATTGATAGATAAATTTATAATCTGTTAAAGCTTCTATTTCGTCTAAAATTTGAGTTATAACCGCATCTTTAACATCAAGTGTGACTTTCTCTTGAGAAAAAGAGTTAGCCATAGTTAAATTGAAAATTAAAAATAAAGCGATTGAAAGTCTCATAGTCATTTTGAAACTGCTTGTTTTATTGCAGTTTTTCAGTTTGTTTTTCATAATTTTGATAAGATTTAAATCATTTGGTTTACACTAGGGTTTATTTCAAAACAAGGGGGGATATTGATGGTATCCTCCCTATTTTTTTGGTTAATTAATAATTATTTTATTGTTAAAAATTTGATATTCGATATTATAGATCTTATTGAAATAATCTAATACCTGTTCTATATTCTCGTTTTCCACATTGATTGCGGCATTAAATACCTCATTTAATGATTCGTTTTTATTATTAATAATTGTAACGTTATATAGGCGTTCTAATTTTTTTAGTATCTGGCTGAATGTTTCATTTCTAAAAATTACTTCACCATCAATCCAAGAGGTATAAATTTTAGTATTTACTTTTGAGGTTTTAACTCTAAAGTTTTCTTTATCAACCGAGCCTTTGAAACCAGGTTTTAGCATTGTTAGTTCTGAAACTTCAGCATTTTTTATACCAACTGAGCCTTCTACTAGTACGATATCAGAATTGAAATCTTCACTGTAATTTCGCACATTAAACTTAGTCCCATAAACTTCAACGTTAATTCCGTTTGAATTGACTATAAATAATTCGTTTTTATTTTCTGCAACATCAAAAAAAGCTTCTCCTTCAAGGAAAACCTCTCTTTTTTTGTCCTCAATAAATTTTACTGGATATCTTATAACACTACCGCTATTTAAATAAGCTTTGCTTCCGTCAGAAAAAACTACATTGAATCTTTTACCATAAGGAACTTTTAGGCTATGATAAACTAACTCTTTTATATCGATGTTATTATCATATATAAGTTGATCTGACTTTTGAATAAGATTAATTTTAGAAATAATTTTTTTGTCATCTGTTTTATTGTCATCCTTTTCTAACACAACCTTACTATCTTCTGAGGTGAGGACAATATCATTTGACTTTGGAATAATTTTTTGAGGTTCATCCAGTAATTCAGAATTAATACTAGAATAATATCCCAAACCGAATATTAAACAGAAAACAGCTGCGTATTTTATTGTATTTAATAAAATATAAGGTCGCTTAGCTTTAGATTTTTCCTTTGATATTCTAGATTTAAGTTCCTTGATTATTGATTCTGTATCAGATTGATTCATTATATATATTGAATAATAATTTATCTTAATATATGCCTTAAATAGGCTAATATTTTTTGGCTGCTTTAGTTTTTCTATAATTGTTTTTAGATCCTCAATTGTTGATGTTTGGTTAATGTAACCAATAATTAAGTCTTCAAACTCTTTGTTTATAGAATTACTCATACCCTCATTACAGCTGCTATACAATTTCCCCCTAGAAATTTCAATTAAAATATTTTTAAATCTTATTTATATATTTGGTTATATGAATTCTGATAAAGAGCTTATCAAATTATTACAAAAAGGAGATGAAGCTGCCTTTACCGAACTAATTAATAAATACAATAGAAAATTATTTAGTTATGCGGTTAGTTTGTCAGGTGATTACTCTTTAGCAAAAGATATTGTTCAGAATGTATTTATTAAAACTTTTGAATATAGAAAAAGGTTAGATCCAAAATTTTCAATTCAGGGATTTCTTTATAGAAGCGTATATAATCAATTCATAAACCAATATCACAAAAATAAATCCCTTCTTAAAGTTCATGACGAATATGTTAGGTTTCTAGATCAAATTATTAGTGATACATCCGAATCAAATTTTGAAAAAATGATTGGGATTGTAAATGACTGCATTAATAAGCTTCCAAAAAAATGTAAGCACGTTTTTATTTTGAGTAAAAAAAGAGGATTTACCAATATTGAAATATCTGAGCATTTAAATATTTCTATAAAAACAGTTGAAGCCCACATTAATTTCGCTTTTAAAAATATAAGATCAAATATTCCAAAAAATATATAGGACTGTATTCTAAATATATGAGCTCCTAATAAATTATCAATTTTTAAATGTAAAAAACCCTCCATTGTGGAGGGTTTTTTATTTTAGGATTTTTAATTTGTTATATCTACCAAGGTTAATTCACTTGGCTCCGACATTTGTCTGTATGAGTCTCTCATACTCTCGCTCTGCATTTTGATAGATTTGTAATCATCTTCATTTAAGAAAGGCTTAGGGTTTTTGACCGAAATATTCCAAACAAAATGTGTTGCATTCTGATAAGCGGGTTCATTTCTTTCAACAATTTTTGTTAATGCCCACCATCTGTGATTGTTCCTTAAAACTTCTCTCTCAAAAACAGGCTTCCATACTTCTGACTCATATTGCTCATAATCATCTTGTTTTTGAGTCATTGTAGCAAAACTCATTTTATCACCTTTTTTAAGATCACCTCCTGTAAATACAGTTGCATCTATAAGCTGAATTGAATACTGTCTATCTTGCTTTTTTAAATTGTTGCCATTTTTAACAATATTATTGACTGTTCGAGATGACATTTTTCCTTTCAATCCAGCTTTCATCATGGAAATAGCTTTATCCATATTCCAATTTTTCATTGCTTTATCACTTTGTTCTTTTGAAGCAAACTGGTTAAACACAACATAATGAGCTGCATTCTCGTTATCATTTTCTCGTGCTGTTCTTTTCCAAACTGACCAGCCCAATTTTTCTCCAGCATCAACTGATTGTTGGTGATAAGCTTTCCAAACTTTTTCAAGTTTAAGATAATCAGATTCAGCACCATCATTTAGAACATAGAAGTCAGCAACTATATACTGTCCAAGCATTGTGAATGGCAGCATTAATGTAAATAGAAGTAATTTTTTCATTTTTAATTGATTTACGGTTAATAATTAATGAAAGATATAGATTTTTATTAAAATCATTCTTTTGCATAAAAAAACCCTCCACTAGGGAGGGTTAGAAATTAAATATAAATTCTTTTAGAAGTCCATAACACGAACCGACATTATGGTATTAACTACTTTTCGAATACCAGATACGTTCTTCGAAAATTCTCCAAATGCAGGGTCGGAGAACATTTTTTTAGTATTAGATAGAGCTGTTTTGATGTCAGGAGATCCGATCCATACAAAATGAGTAAATTCTGCAGTTTTACCAACTATTGGATATGCTAAACCATAGGAACTATCTTGATATCCTAACTTTTTAGCCATTTTTTGTGAGAAGCTTTTAAACTCCTTTAAATATGCTCCTGGATTTGACACGTCCATTTGATAAAGCATAAAAACATTATCCTCAGCCCAATCCTCCCCATTATACCAAACAGGAGTATTTAGAGACTGATTAGTAGCTACAGAAAATTCTGCAAGTTTACCGTCTAATAGTAATTGTGCTTCAAGTGATTGCCCATAAGACATAAAAGCTTTCTCAAAAGCCTCTTCAGTTGGAAAGCACATTTGAAGTGAATGAGTAGATTCATTTGTCCCGTTAATCACATATGCAAATAAAGACTTTGTACCTTGAATGTTCTTTCCCCATTCTGTATTCATTGCAGTAGAAAGAGCCGATACGACCATTTCAGGATTCTCTGCTTTAATGTCCAAAAACAAACAATATTGAGCATTTAATGAAACTGTACTGAATACTAGTATTGATAATAATAATTTTTTCATAATTGAATTGATTTATAATTTATAGTCTAGCGAAGATATAGAGTTTAAATATATTTTCAAATGATAAATCTCTTTATGAATTATTAATTTACGATTTAATATTTTGTTTCTTTACTATTGAATTTTATTTAAAACTAAATGAAGTTAAATCATTTTATCTATTTACTTTTTTTAGGGTTTTTTCATTTAACCGTTAACGCACAACTTGAATTTGATGGCCAGCTTTTGGGACAAATAAATTTTGGTTTTGAAAAAAAAAGTTCTAAATCATTTGGTTCCCGATATTTACCTAGTTTAACTTTTAAAAAAAAAGTGGACAGCTTGTCCTCTTTTGCAATTCAGATTTCAGGAAATTTTAGTGCTACTCAATTTTTAACCCCTGAAAAAAAGAATGAATCAAGCTCAAGTATTGATCCTTACAGAATTTGGTTAAGATATCAAGTTAAGAATTGGGAATTTAGAGCAGGTTTACAAAAAATTGATTTTGGAGTAGCTCAATTACTTAGACCTATTCAGTGGTTTAATCAAATTGACCCTAGGGACCCTCTTGGATTAACTAATGGGGTAAATGGATTATTAATTAGACATTACTTTGAAAATAATTCTAATTTATGGGTGTGGGGTCTTTATGGGAATGAAAAGCAGAGAGGGTTTGACGCATTACCGACGATAAAAGATATTCCAGAATTTGGTGGAAGATTTCAGAGTTTTATTCCAAAAGGTGAAGCCGCTATTTCATATCACTATAGACAAGCAGGTGGAGACTCAGCCTTAGGGATAAATACTTACCAAAGTCCAGAACACAGAATTGGGTTTGATGCAAAATTAGATTTAGGCTTTGGAGTTTGGACAGAAGCGGCTTTAATACATAAGGTTAATAATATAGGGCCACTTACAAATCAATTTCTGCTTAATCTTGGAATAGATTTTACATTTGGAATTGGAAAAGGCCTAACTATTTCTAAAGAATATCTTTTTTCCAAATATTCAGATAATCAGCTAAATGATTCTATAAGTAGAGGTATTAGTGCATTTAGTTTTAATTATCCTTTAAATTTCTTTAGCTCCCTTAGTGCTTTGGTTTATCAGCAATGGAATAATGACAAACAAACATTAATGTTAAATTACCA
>JBJKWV010000064.1:0-7532 GCA_045561915.1 Flavobacteriaceae bacterium | reverse complement strand
TTATTAATATATTTGAAATGTAATTTAAATGACCATGTTTTATAAAACTAAATTTAGTGTATTTTATTTGTTTTGTTTTTTTATAATTTGTAATAAATCAATAGGACAGAGCAGATTTGATAGTATAATTAAACATTCCAAAAGGTCATCAACACATAAATTAAAATTAGAATTTTCCGATACACTTGGCAATAAAACTTTTTTGCCAATTTTGATAGTTAAGGGGAAACAAAAAGGGAAGACTTTTACCATTCTTGCTGGCGTACATGGAGCTGAATATGCTCCTATAATTGCAACTCAAGAGCTTGTAAAAGAGTTAAAACCCAACGAACTAATTGGCACAGTTATCATATTACCAATTACAAATATTGGTTCATTTTATAATAAAACACCGTACATAAATCCTTTAGATAATAAAAATATAAATAGAATTTTTCCAGGAAAAAAAGAAGGAACTGTCTCTGAGAAAATAGTTGATTTCATTAGCTCAGAAGTTATTCCAATTAGCGATATATTTCTTGATGTTCACAGCGGAGATGCTTCTGAAGACTTACTTCCTTTTGTGTGTTATTATGATAATAAAAGATTTCCAAGACAAACTGAAATCACAAAAGAACTTTGTGAATATAGCGGATTCGAGAATGTTGTGTCATATCCTTACACAATCAAAGATGATGAACCAGCTAAATTTGCTTTCAAGCAGGCATGTCAAGCTGGGAAAATTGCATTTAGTTTTGAAAGTGGAAAACTAGGGTATTTACAGCCTGAAGCAGTTAAGAGAATTAAGCGAGGTTTTTATAGAATTTTTAAAAAACTTGAGATGTATAATTTTAATGTTTTATCTGGAGTAATGAAATTCCAAAGATTAGACAGGCAAGTTTATATTAAAGCTCGGGTAAAAGGTATTTTTTATAGTAAATTTAAGGCTGGAAGTCAAGTTATAAAAGATGAAACAATTGGCTATATAACTGATGAGTTCGGTGTAATATTAGAAAAAATAGCATCTCCAAAAAAAGGAGTGATACTTTATATGAAGGGCACACCGCCAACTAAATACGGAAGCACATTATTTTGCATAAGCTCCTATAAATTATAACATTTTGATATTTTTTAAATTAATTTAATGAATGAAATTGCAAGACTTTAATTTGGAACTAATTTGTTTAACATTTTTATTGAAATTGTTTGTGTCTAAATTACCTCGTATACAACAATTAAATTCATTATAATTAATAATTATCCATACCTAATTCGCCCTCCTAGTTCAACGGATAGAACAAAAGTTTCCTAAACTTTAGATCCAAGTTCGATTCTTGGGGAGGGTACATTATTAATAAAAAATTTTATAACTAGGGCTAAATATGATTTAAATTCTCACACAAGAATGTTAAACAAAGCCCAAAAATGCTATTGTTGTACAGACAACATTGTTATGATTCAAAAAATCTCTACGACTTTTGTAGTTATTGCGGTACAATGGACGGAATTAGAAAAAGATATTTATTGTCATATCCCTACATCCAAATGATAGGATGTGAATGGTTTCTTAAGTCACCAAACAATTATTTAGACGTATTTAAAAGCCTTACTAGTAATAATATTGATTAACTCTCTCCTTTTTTATTGTCAAAAAGACCCTCTGAAAGATATTTAAGTCCTGTATCACATGCAATTGCTACTACTTTTGATTTCGGGCCTAGTTTTTTTGATATTTCAATAGCCGCTGCAACATTCATTCCACTTGAAGTTCCGCAAAATATACCTTCTTTTAAGGCGAGGTCTCTAGAAGTTTGTCTGGCGTGTGATTCTTCAATAGTAATAACTTCATCAACTAGTTTGGGATTGTATATTTCAGGGATAAATCCAAGACCAACCCCTTCAACATTATGAGAGCCTTTTATGCCCCCAGATAAAATGGGAGAGCTAGATGGTTCTACTGCGATAATTTTAGTTTTATTTTCTTTAAAAGCCTTTGCAATCCCCATAAGTGTGCCTGCAGTCCCAACTGTGTCACATATTGCATCTATATCTTCACCAAGTTGATCGAGAATTTCTTCCCCAAGAGGAATAAATCCTTCTATCACATCTTTATTATCAAGTTGATTGGTGAAAAAAGTATTTGGCTCCTTTGAGATTTCTTTGGCTCTATTTATCATTTTACTAATCAATTCTTTTGTAATCTTACCATTTTCACTTTTTATAATTTCTACATCGGCGCCTAGAGACCTCATCAAACCAATTTTCTCTTTCCCAAAAACATCAGCTGTAATTAATCTAAATCGGTATCCTTTTAATGTACATACAAATGCCAATCCAGCTCCAGTACTCCCCCCTGAATATTCAACGACTGTCATCCCTTTTTTCAAGAGACCCCTCCTCTCAGCTCCTTCAATCATTGCCAAGGCCATTCTATCTTTTTTTGAACCAGTTGGGTTATATGCCTCTAACTTCACATAAACTTCCCCACATCCTTTTTCCAATATTTTTTGAAGTTTAACAATGGGAGTATTTCCAATTATTTCAATAATATTTTTCATTGAATAAAATTAGCTAATAATAACTTCTTTTTAAAAGATAAAAATCAATTCTATTTTATTGATTTTGAATGAGTTAATTTTACTACCTTATGATAATTGGTAAATTCAGTATCATGATAAAATCAAATTTTTATTTTTTTCTTACACTTATTTTATCTCTCAACTTTATATATAGTCAAAGACCAAACACCAAGAAAGTTGCTATACCTTATCTTCAATTTCCATCAAATCCATTAAATAAAAATATTGAAACGTATATTTCTAAAGTAGTTAATTATTCAACTGTTTTTCAGATACCAAATACAGGATTAAATTTAAAAGGCTACGAAATGGTAACTTCAATTGGAGAAGCAGATTTAGAAATAAAATTTGTAATTAACAATGCTTCTTTTATAAGTAAGCCCTTTAAGGCGAAATATAAGAAGAAAGTTAATGATAGTACATACGTTGAAGCTGAAGGAGGGCGTTTTATGGTTGAGGCTACAGTCAATTTCAGTGAATATATTAGAGATTTAAAAAACAATAAATTGTTAATATCAAATGAAGGAATAAATATTAGTAATCAATTTACTTCTGATCTGATTAAAAACTATGGTTCAGCAGTAAAACAACACAATAATAACAGAGAATCAATTGCAATAAGAATTTTCTATGAAAACACAATGGAAGGATTAAGAAGATTTAAAAGCACCTTAAACAGTAAATATGGATATCCATTAAATTTTTATTATGTAGCATTTGCAAGAGGCAGAGGAAAAAAATTTGATTATTCAGACCTAGAAAGATCTTTTAAAAACATAGAACGGATTACAGAAATTATAAAAAGCGCTTTCACAGGACTAAATCCACCTAGATATGGAAATTATAATGAAGAAATGAAGAATGAATTATTCAGTAAGCTTGAAGACACTATTAAAATTTTAAACAATTCCATTGAAGAATATGTGCCAAGGAAAAAGAAAACAAAAATTAGTGATAAAATAATCGATCACTTATATATAAATCTTGCTACTGCATATTTTTTAAATGGTGAGTTAAATAAAGCCTCTGAAACTCTAAAAGGAGTCAAAATTAATAAAGGTGAAATAAAAGCCGCTTCACAATTTAACTCTAAGATAGAGGACGTTTCAAAGAGATTAAAGTTACAATGAGAAAAATATTCTTTAGCGGACTGGTTTTCTTTCGATGGCCCTGACGACAGTTTCTTATTCAATTTTTACGAAGCAATTAACGGTATAGGGAAAATCATACTAGGTGAATAATCTTAGATAGATAAAATTATTTTTTACACCTAGTATTTAAATCACAATAAAGGAGAACGATTTGCTTATTCCTCTGAAGCTTCTTTCATTGCTGCTGCCATAGCTCCCGATGCATCAAAATAGTCTCTTAATTCGTGGATTTGACCCTTCGCATTAAACTCAAAACTGTGATAAGCATTAGTTGTAATAACATTACCATTCATGGGATTTTTAGCAGTCCAAACACCATAAGTCCTTACACTTCCATTTGAAACTCCTAGAGAATCTGTGCCTGGAAGCCAAACTCTGGGGTTATAGGTAATCTCATCAAAATTATCCATCCATGCTTTTCCAGCAGCCATGAAGGCATCATATTTTCCAGGTTCTGATCCATAGAAAGGTGGATAATGAGTAACGCCTGGACAAATTAATGGTTTTTGTGCTTCAATATCTTCAGTTAAGAAAAGTTCAAAGAACTTTTGAGCTGTTACAAGGTTTCTAGAATAATCCTCATTTAAATTAGATGAAGGCTTTTCAACGGGTTGATTGCAGGAACTCATAAGAGTGATAATACAGATCAATAAAAATATTTTTTTCATTTGTTTTTTATTAGTTTATTCAATTTATAAAAAATTGATTAAATACTATTAAAATAGCACGACAATTATAGGGGCTAATTATTTTATAAAAAAAACCTCCTAACAGAGGAGGTTTTAATTTTTAAAGCATTATTCATGCATTATAACTTTTCGTATTACTACAGATTCTCTTAAGTCTCTAACTTTCATCATATTTTGATAATTTTTATCAGCATCCCATGCAGGAGTATTTGCAGCTGTTTTTACAAAATCATTATAGTTTGAAAACCAATCGACTGTAAAATAATTCCAATACAAGTCAACACCGTACTTGTCTATTCTTTTTGCTAGCGACCAACCCACTCTTAGATCATTTTTATTGAGACCATTTGAATAAAGAGCTTTTTCCATGTTCTCATAAGTTTTAAACTTACCTTCTTTTACTTTCATCCAGTTAACAACTCCAACGTCAGAAGGTAAACTTGTATCATTATCTCTTCTAACATCTGTTACTGTTACGAACATTGCTTCAGCTACTATGTCTCTTTTATTTCGTACACTTTCCATAAAGGCTTGCCAGTCAGAATCAGTCATACCAGGAACAGCTTCATTTCTCATTTCAAGCCAGCTTTCACGAGTCCATTCTTTTTCCATTTGACTAATTAAAACAGGTTCGACAATTAGGTGTGTAAAAGGGGCTTGAGGATTATCAACGACTTCCCACAGGTGCCAAGCCTCTTGGTATCCGGCGTCAATTCTTTTTTGAGCCATTTCACCAAATTTTGTCTTTAAATCTTCAGCATAATTATTGCCAGGTTTTACTTTGATGAAAGTTTGTTTTAAAACAACTTTATCCTGCGCATTCACACTTAAAGATGTTATGAAAATAAGCAGTAAAATATATATTTTTTTCATTATAATTGATTTATGATTAATATTCCTAATATATAAAGAATAGATTAAATAACAATTTCAAAACTATTTATGAATTAAAAAGTTAATAGCGTAATTAAATTACCTATTAACACCTAGTAGGCGCATCAAAAACTAATTTAATTTCAAGATCATGTTTTTAACCTGCAAAGATGTATCCACATCCTTTAGCTTGAACTTCTCCAAGCGCCCAAACTCCAGTTGGGACGAATTGTATTCCTTCTATAATGTGATCTTTGAAATCTTTAAACACATCTTCAGAATCTAATTTCATCCTTTTAGCAATAATACCACTAATAATTTTTGTTGCAACTCCACAAACACAAAACAAGGACCCATTACCCAACATTTCTGAAATTCCAACTGTTCCTCCACCTGGTAAATCCCCTTTATCAGGAATGTCTGTAAAGTTTCGAATAGAAGGTTTTCCAGTTTTTGGGTCGTTTATTTGGAAGAATTCACCTAAATTATACTTTTCCCAAAGAGCAGATTTAAAAGCTGCCGATATTCCAAAAGCTCTAAAAACAGTAACTGTTGTTATTTCACTTTCAGGGACTTTCATGTCTATGTTTGATTGATAATAAGCCCAATTCCAATGAACGGGAAACCCTTTGTTAAAGGAAGTACCATCGTAGACAATCTTCTTGGAGCCCTTTACTTTAGACACCCAATTTTTTGCATCTGAAATTTCATCATCACTAGTATCTAGATTTAAATCTAATGTTTCGATTTCCTTAAGTAAAGGGAATGCACTACTTGTAGTTCCCAATGCTAGTGCAGCAATAAACGATCTTCTTGTTTGTGACATAATATTTAATTAAATGGGTTATAATTTTAAATTAAATATAAAATAAATACCATTACTAGTATCAGATCAAATTAAAAACTTCAGATTGTAACTGTTATGATAAATATTTATTCAACACAATATATATCTCCGATTTCAAATTCATTATAGATCTCCTCTGAGACCGAACCCGAAAGTGGTTGTCCAGATCCATCTTCGTCTACACCCAAATACAGTGGACCCCAGTAAAAATAGTATTTACCATTTGATTGATTTTTTAGTGTAATTTCAACACAACCTGTTTCTTTTGTACATGTCAAAAAAAAGAAGAAGGTTAAAAAAAGATATCTAAACACAATATGTTATGAGTATTAAGTGAGAGACTAAATTTTTTATATCTGTTAGTAAATCAAAAATTAAAACAATAAGGATTAATGATCTTCCATTAGCTAACTTAATTAAATCCCCCTTATTTGTAATAAGTATTAGGTATATTTAAAGCATATTAAAAATTAGACAATTTTGAAACAAATTGGAATTATCTTTCTTCTTGTCGTAAGTCAAGGTTTCGGTCAATGGGAATATAATATAAATGATGCTAAAAGAAGTATTGAGGCCATTGGCAAAATAGAATTTAATGTTCAACTTCAAGACACAATTGTAATGAACCTTTCAAATTCTAGAAGATTAGGGGTAGATTTTTCGATTCAAGGGAAATACTTTAAATCTGAAGAAAAATATTATGTTTTATTTGAAATTTCAGGACGTAAAATTAAAGTTTTACGTTCTATAATTGAGAATAATAATTATCGAATCTTTGAACTTAAAGACTTGATTAGCAACGAAAAGTTTGAATTAGAAGATTTTTTAAAGATTCTTAAAAGAGCAGATGAATGCTTTATAACCATAAGATCAAATAATCGTGTTATACAGGGCTATAATCAACTTTATGGGAGTGCAACTGCAATTAATAATGTTATTAGCGGGAGAAGACCTTAGTAAGAATAGCAACTATCTTTGATGTTTATTTCAGTTTTTGATATTGGCCTTTAAAATCATAATTGAGGCCAATATTCCAGTCAAATTTTTTTGCGTTTATATTTGAATCTAAAGCTTTATTCATTGTAGTTGAAATTGATATTGGAAATCTAGAATGTTTAATAGCTAAAGTTTGTGCTATATAGTATCCTTGATTAGAGTCTATTTTTAAAAAATAGACTTCTGGGTTAAAGTGTAAATCTAAAGATTTACTTATGCTAATATTTTTAAAGCCCGCTCTAAAAGAAATAAAATTTCCACGTTTGGTTTGATCAATTTGTTCCAGGCCATTTCCATTAAGATAAAAAAGTCCCAGACTTACTTTTTCGCTTAAAGAGTAGTTTAAAAAAGTTGTCCATATAAAAAAGCGTTGTGGAGTTAAAACCTGAACTGAACGAGAGTTTCTGGTATAATCTAA
>JBJKWV010000063.1:0-7693 GCA_045561915.1 Flavobacteriaceae bacterium | reverse complement strand
TACTTAGAGTGGAATTCCAAGATTAATGTAATATCAAGAAAGGATATGGATTCCTTCTATGAACACCACGTATTACATTCATTAGGTATTGCAAAGATTTTAAAATTTCAATCTCAGGCAACTGTTTTAGACGTTGGAACAGGTGGTGGATTTCCAGGAATTCCATTAGCTATTTTATTTCCTGAAGTCCAGTTTGAGTTGATTGATAGCATTAGGAAAAAAATTATAGTTGTACGTTCAGTTGTGGCATTTTTGAAACTGAAAAACATTATTGCAGATCAAATAAATGCAGACCAGTATTTAAAAAAGGTGGATTTTGTTGTTAGTCGAGCTGTTACTCAAATGGATAACTTTGTTCCATTGATTAAAAATAATATTAAATCAAAAAGTGAACATAAATTAAAAAATGGAGCTCTTTATTTAAAAGGAGGGGATTTGACAGAAGAGTTAAAAAATTTCCCTGATGCACATCAGTTCGATTTAGAAAAATATTTTGAAGAATCTTTTTTTGAAACCAAAAAAGTAGTTTATATACCTCTCTAAAAATCATATTAAAATACAATTCTTAAAAAGACATCTTTTATTTAATATTTTTCCAAAGTATTTTATCCCAAAAAAGGATAGCGATAATCTGAGGCAGGGACAAATGTTTCTTTTATTAATCTAGGTGATACCCATCGCAATAAATTTGATGCAGATCCTGCTTTATCATTGGTTCCTGATCCTCTTGCACCACCGAATGGTTGCTGCCCTACAACTGCACCTGTTGGTTTATCATTAATATAGAAGTTGCCAGCACTATTTTCAAGAGCAACTAATGCTTCTTCCAATGCATAACGATCTTGTGAATAAACCGCTCCAGTTAAAGCATATTCTGAGGTATTATCAACCAATTTAAGCGTATTATTCCACTTTTTATCTGCATAAATGTAAATAGTTACAATTGGTCCAAATAGCTCTTGATTCATGGTGTAATAATCAGGGTTTGTTGTTATGGCTACGGTAGGTTCAATAAAATATCCCTTAGATCCATCATAATTTCCTCCCGCAATAATTTCTGCATCCTTATCTTTTTTAATTTTTTCAATTGCATTAACTATCCGATCAAATGCATCTTGATGAATTACAGCAGTGACAAAGTTGTTAAAGTCAGAGGGTGATCCTAGGGTAATTGTTTTTAATTCTTTTTTAACTTCATTTATAACAGCATTAGCAAGTGATTCCGGAAGATATACTCTCGAAGCAGCCGAACATTTTTGACCTTGAAATTCAAATGCTCCACGAATTATTCCTGTTGCTACTTCTTTTGGCTTCGCTGATTGGTGCGCTATTATAAAGTCCTTACCCCCTGTTTCTCCAACAATTCTTGGGTAAGAACGAAAATTATTTATGTTTTTCCCTACCTTATTCCAAATATCACGAAAAACTGAGGTTGAACCGGTGTAATGTATACCAGCAAAATCATAACTTTCTAAAACTGTATTTGTGATCATTTCTGGATCGCCAAAAACCATATTAATAACTCCGTTAGGCAACCCAGCCTCTATAAATACTTCCATTAAAACATTAGCAGAATAAACTTGATAGTCACTGGGCTTCCATACAACTACATTACCCATCATTGCTGCGCTGGCTGAAAGATTTCCTGCAATTGCAGTAAAATTAAAAGGACTTACTGCATAAATAAAGCCTTCTAGTGGCCTGTACGTTAACTGATTCCAAATACCAGGACTACTACTAGGTTGATTTTCATAGATATCACGCATGAATTTTACATTAAAACGAAGAAAATCAATTAACTCACAAGCTGCATCGATTTCAGCTTGAAAAATGGTTTTTGATTGGGCTAGCATAGTTGCTGCATTTATTTTAGCACGATATGGTCCAGCAATCAGATCTGCTGCTTTTAAAAATATAGCTGCTCTACTTTGCCAGGGCATTTTAGACCAAGCATCACGTGATTTAAGTGCTGTATTAATTGCATCTTTAATATTTTTTTTACTAGCCTTATGATATGTTCCAAGAAGATGTTTGTGGTCATGAGGTGGACTCATCTTGCCTAGGTCACCCGTTTTTACCAATTTATTCCCTATCCTCATCGGAATATCTATAGTTTTATTATAGAGAGAGTTATACATTTTTAAGACTTCTTCTTTTTCAAGACTTTCAGGTGCATAAGATAGTACAGACTCATTTAATGGGTGCGGTACTCTAGAAATGCTGTAAGACATAGTTTTTTTTGCTAAAAGATTAATATATTAAAAGAAAAAGCTAAAATTATTTTAATTAAGAATATAAGGCACATTGAGTTTGAAATAAGGTACTTCAACGTTGAATTTCTTTGCATTAGAAAAATTAATCATAATAAAAGTTCCTGACATTGATCCAACTGGGGACATAATTAAACTTCCGGATTGATATGTATAGCTTTCGCCTGGTCGAAGTATTGGTTTTTTTCCTACTACACCAACTCCATTTACATACTGGGGTCGGTTTAAAGCTTCTTGAATTTTCCAGTGTCGTGATAAAAGTTGAACTACATTTTTACTTTGATTTTCAATAGTGATAAAATACATAAAGGCATGATGTGGAAGATTTTCTTTTAGAAAACTACCTTCAAATTTAGTTTCTACAGAGATCTTAATTCCTCTTGTAATTTGTTGTATCAAGTGTTTTGTTATTAACAAGTTAGGGTAAAATTAAAGATAATAAAAAAAATTACTGTGGTGGTAAAGAAAATCTAATTATTTAATTGAAATGAATTAGTCTGACCTACCCCAATTAATTCATCATATTGTTGACCAATAGAGCGATAGTAAACTAAAATTAAATAGTCATTTTCAGCGAGTGCATTTGAACCGCTAAAAAAATTTTTATTAATCTGATCTTTATTTTTTACAACATACTTGTAGTTATAGAATCCCTGTTTTAGTAATAAAATACATTCATAAATTTCCAAAGAAGGGTTATAATACATCCGATTGCTATTGCTAAAGGAATAATTGTTAAAACTTCCATAAACGTAGACCTCATTGTTGGAATCATAATCTGAAGCCAGACTAAAATGAACATAACTGTAGTCAGCTTCTATGTTTGGATCCCCAGGACGCATAATGTTTCTAATTTCATATCCGCCATTTATATCAGGTGCATATGTATAGTTTTGATAAATCCGAGGTATATTAACATTTAAATATGTTTCATAAAGCTTATCTAAATTTGTAAAACTTATATTGGGCCCTGTAATTCTTAAATCTTTAGTATCGAAAAAATAATACTCATTACCACCTTCAAATTGAGTTGGAATTTCATATCGATATTCTAAAGTACTTCCCGAAAAATATTGAGGTTTCAAGACTAAAAGATCTGAGTCCCATTGTCTGTTTTGCAATAGGTGAATAAAAACTGTTTGATCAGGATTTCGAAATGTACCTTCAGATGGTGTTACAGAAAAATGTAGAGATTGATGGGTGTTAAAACGATCCATATTTTGAGGACGATATACTCCAGATCTAATGGTAGATTTTTCCTCATAAATACAAAATCTCCTTGAGAAAACTAACTCATCAAAAGAATCATAAATTTCTAAAAGATAGTTCCCGGAAACTTTAAATTGAATATTTTCATTTGGTAGTACTAACCTATAATGCGTGAAGGTTTGAAGGGTGTTAAATGAAGTGTTGTAATTATCAACTCTCAGGTTATCAAAACCTTCTAAATATTCATTCTGAAAAAGTTTTGAACGATTCCAATCATGGTTAAAGTGTTTAACTTTAAAGTAATAATCCGCTTCATTACCGTTTAAGTCGTCAAATATTAGTGTAATTTTCTGACCTATTGCTATTACTGGAAAGTTTTCTGTACTATCGGAACCAAAAAATTTAACAGATTTAATATTATTAGGGGGCAAATACTCCAGTCCCTGTTGAGCTTTTATTGAAACTAAAGAAATTAAACCTAAAACATTAAAAATAAAAGCTCTCAATTTTATCATAAGTAAATTTAAATGTTCAGTTTGTGTTGACCAAATCAGCTCATTATTAATGAAAAAGTTAAACACTTATTTAGAATTAATATAAATAATTTATTTCCCTTATTAATTGTTTTATCTAAACGGGTTTAGTTAGTAAATTTGGGCGTTTTTAGATTATAACTTATTGTGAATTAATGGAAGTTATTAAAAGAATTGAAACACGAAGGGGAGCGAATCTCAATATAAATGGAATAGCTGAAAAAATTCTTGATAAAAATTTGTCAGTTAACACCTATGGATTGAGACCAGATGATTTTTTTGGAACCACCCCTAAGCTTTGTCTGAAAGAAGGGTCTAATATTCTCGCTGGTACCCCAGTTTTTTACAGTAAAAAAACTCCTGATGTTAAAATAGTCTCCCCTGTTTCGGGCACCATAAAAAAAATAATACGAGGCCCTAAACGAAAAATTGAAAATATCATAATCGAATCTTCCAAAAAGCAAGAATCAATTGTACATGAAGTCAAAGGGTGGAATAAAATGAATATTAATGATTTAAAGCAATTATTAATGGAGAGTGGAAATTGGTCTTTTATTCACCAGAGGCCTTACGGTATTATGGCTAATCCATTAGATACTCCGAAATCTATATTTGTAAGTACAGCAAAAACTGATCCTTTACATGAAGATTATCATTTTGTTTTAAAAGATGATCAAAAAGAATTTCAATTAGGAATTGACTTACTTAATAGGTTGGTTGATCAATCTGTGTTTTTAGGTTTAGATAAATCTTTTCCAGGATATTTTGAATCAATAGAAGGTGTTCAACATTATTCTTTTAAAGGACCACACCCTGCAGGTAATTTAAGTTTACACATCCAAAAGCTTTGTCCCCTCAATATGAATGATCGAGTATGGACTGTGAATCCTGAAGACGTAGTAAACATTGGGAGGTTTATCAGTTCTGGAGTTTTTTCACCACAAAGGACGGTTGCAGTTTCTGGAAATGCTGTTGAAAACCCAAAGTATTTTAGAACTAAAATAGGCGCTGAATTAGCACCTATACTCAATAAGGTTGGAATAAAATTTGACAATGTAAGAGTTATAAATGGCGATGTCCTTACCGGGAGTACAGCTCTTATCTCAGAATATCTAGGCTACTTCAATAATTTGGTAACCGTAATTCCCGAAGGAAGCTATTACCGTATGTTTGGTTGGTTACCTTTTAAGGATAATAAAATTTTAAGTTTATCAAATACTTCTTTATCTCGTTTGTTTAATCGAAAAGGATTTGAAGTAGACACCAATCTCAATGGTGAAGAGCGAGCATTGGTTGTTACTGGTGAAATGGAAAAGATTTTTCCTCTTGATATTTATCCAATGCAATTAATAAAAGCTTGCATGACAGAAGATATTGAAAAAATGGAAGCTTTAGGGATATATGAAGTAGTGCCAGAAGACTTTGGCTTAGTAGATTATGCTAATACATCAAAGCTTGAAGCCCAAGAAATAATACGTCAAGGTATAGAATTAATGATTAATGAAGTAGGATAAAAGAAAACGTATGAATTTTATAAGAAAAAGTTTAGACAACCTTAAGAAACCCTTTGGTAAAGGACAAAAACTTGAGAAATTTGCACCGGCATTTAACGCCTTTGATACATTATTATTTGTACCTAACCACACAACAAAAAAAGGAGCTCATATCCGTGATGGGGTTGATTTAAAGCGAACTATGGTAACAGTTATTATTGCTTTATTACCTGCTTTAATTTATGGGATTTACAATACAGGATATCAGCATTATATTCAAACTGAAGAATCTTTTACATTTTTAGAGGCATTTATTCATGGATCATGGAAAATTATCCCCATGATTATTGTTTCGTATGTAGTAGGTCTTTCGATTGAGTTTGGTTTTGCTGTCTACCGAGGACACGAAGTAAATGAAGGCTACTTAGTTACTGGACTTTTGATCCCAATGATAATGCCTATTGACATTCCTCTATGGATGGTTGGAATCTCAACAGCATTTGCAGTTTTAGTTGCAAAGGAAGCCTTTGGAGGAACAGGTATGAATATTTTAAACCCTGCACTAACAGCCAGAGCATTTGCTTTTTTTGCATACCCAACTTACATGTCGGGAAATAAAGTTTGGGTCTCAGAAGCAGGAAATATTGATGCGATTTCTGGGGAGACTATTTTAGGAACATTAGCAGCTGGGGAACAAGTAAATTATTCTATGATGGAAATGTTTCAAGGGTCAATACCAGGGTCTATTGCCGAAACCTCTACTTTATGGGTTGCAGTTGGAGCTTTAATTCTTATTTTGACTGGAGTTGGAAGTTGGAGAATCATTTTTGGTGGTATTATAGGCGCCTCGATTATGGGATTGTTATTTAATCTTTGGGGGCAAAACGAATTGATGAGCTTTTCTTGGATAAATCATTTAGTGGTTGGGGGCTTTGCCTTTGGTATTGTTTTTATGGCTACGGATCCTGTATCAGCAGCTCAGACAACAAAAGGAAAGTGGATTTACGGTATTTTAGTAGGGATATTTTGTATAATGATTCGTGTTTTCAATCCAGCTTATCCTGAAGGTGTCATGTTAGCAATCTTACTAATGAACGTTTTTGCACCAACAATTGACCATTATGTAGTTAATGGAAATATCAGTATGCGCAAAAAACGTTGGGCAAAAGCCTCACATGAACTTAAAACTGCTTAAACATGAATAGGGATAGCAACTCATATACTTTTTTATTTGCAACTCTAATGGTGCTGGTAGTGGCATCCACCCTTGCATTTACTGCTAGTTCATTAAAAGATCTTCAAAACGCGAATGTCAGAAAAGAAAAAATGCAAAATATACTTGCTACTATTGGGATTGATTCTGACAGAGAACAAGCAGAGAACTTATATAATAAATACATTAAAAAGCAGCTTTCTTTAACCCAAGAAGGAATTGTTGATCAAAATGTCAATGCTTTTGAAATTGAGCTAAACAAAGAATTAAAAAAAGCTCCATCAGAGCAACGTTTTCCAATTTACGAGGCTAATGTTGAGGGAGATAAATACTACATTGTCCCTCTTCGTGGTGCCGGATTATGGAATGCAATTTGGGGTTACATCGCTTTAGAAGAGGATAAAAACACCATAAAAGGAGCAGTTTTTGATCACGCAGGTGAAACTGCTGGTTTGGGAGCCGAAATCACACAAGATTGGTTTCAAAACCGTTTTTTGGGAGAGAAAGTATTTGATATAAAAGGTAACTTAGTTGGAATTAATGTTTCAAAAACGAATAATGATCCAAAGGATTTAGATAAAGATGACCATGAGGTAGATGCAATTTCTGGAGCTACAATTACGGGTGATGGAGTCACCAATATGATAATTGAACGCCTAACTCACTATCTACCATATTTAAAAAATAATGATCAAATCGTTGCATCAAACTGATAAAATATGGAAGAAAACAATTTGTTAAATAAAAAACAAGTTTCGATACTTTTTATAAATAAAGAAAGAGAGCCACTCCTTTCTCCAAAAAACAGAAAGTTATTATCTGATCCAATGGATGACAACAACCCAATAACTGTTCAAGTTCTTGGAATATGTTCAGCACTAGCTATTACAGTTCAGTTAAAACCAGCATTGGTGATGAGTATATCTGTAATGGCTGTGATGGCAGCAAGTAATGTTATTATTTCATTGCTCAGAA
>JBJKWV010000062.1:0-8046 GCA_045561915.1 Flavobacteriaceae bacterium | reverse complement strand
ATTAAGCGGAGAAAGAGGGATTCGAACCCCCGGAGGTGTGACCCTCAACAGTTTTCAAGACTGCCGCATTCGACCACTCTGCCATTTCTCCAGTGCGGTTGCAAATATACATTCCTTTTTTATATTAGAAAATATTTAAATATCCTCTTTTCCATATGAGATTCAGGTCTACTTTGTATTTTTAATTAATCTTATGGAAGAAATTTTTCAAGTATTATTTCTTGTTTTTATTGGATTTTTGGCTGGTGTTATAAATACTTTAGCTGGAGGCGGATCTCTTTTTACACTTCCAGTTTTGATTTTTTTGGGTTTACCACCGCACGTTGCTAATGGAACCAATCGAATAGCTATAGTAGTTCAGTCTCTAAGTGGTGCTGCGGGATTTAAAAGCAAGGGGATTAGTAGTTTTCCCTTTAATATATATTTAGGAATTAGTGCAAGTGTGGGTGCATGTTTAGGAGCCCAAATAGCGATTGATATCGATGCTTATATTTTCAATAAGATACTTGCTATTTTAATGGTTGTTGTTGGAATTTTGATTCTTTTACGTCAAAAGAAATTGGAGATTAAATTACCTGAACGTTTAAATGGTAAGTATTTATTTTGGAGCATTTTGGGATTTTTTATAATTGGCATTTATGGGGGTTTTATCAATGCAGGTATAGGAATAGTGATTATGTTATTTTTAAACCGATTTAACTACATGTCTTTAGTTAAGACCAACGCAACTAAAGTAGTAGTAGTTTTTATTTACTCAACGGTTGCTTTGATAATTTTTACTTTCAACGATGCTGTAGACTGGAAAACTGGTCTTATAATGGCTTTTGGTACGAGTTTTGGTGGATGGTTTGCTAGTCGTTGGTCAGTAAAAAAAGGTGATAAAGTTATCCGCTATGTAATGCTTTCTACTATTTTTATAATGGCATTTAAGCTTTGGTTTTTCGAATAATTTTAATAATTTTTATAACCCTCAATTGTAATTCCATACCCAGTAATTCCAATTCTCCGTTGTTGTTTTGAGTTACTTATTACTTTTAATCTTTGAATACCTAGATCATGTAATATCTGAGCTCCAATTCCAAAGTCTTTACTATCCATTTTCATAGGCGGAACCTTATCCACTTTGCCCTCTTGCTGCATTTTTATCAAGGTGTCTATACGAGCCAGAAGGTTTTCTGGGCTTTGTTCTTGATTTATAAATAATAATGCACCTTTTTTTTCTTCATTTATCAATTTAAAAATATCATCTAATCGTTCATGTATAGACCCAGTAAGCATTCCCAAAATATCATTTGTTATTTTGGTAGATTGAATTCTTGTTAAAACCATTTCATCTTTATTCCAATTTCCTTTGGTGAGAGCCAGGTGTACATTACCATTAGTTGTCTGTTCATAAGCACGCATCCGAAATTTTCCATAGCGAGTATTTATTTCATGATCAACTTTTTTCGCAATAAGACTATCGTGCTGCATTCTATATGAAACCAAATCCTCTATAGAGACTATTTTTAAGTCAAACTTTTTAGCTACTTTCAAAAGCTGAGGTAACCTAGCCATTGTCCCATCCTCATTCATGATTTCGACTATTACTCCTGCAGGTTTAAAACCAGCAAGACGCGCGAAATCAATTGCAGATTCAGTATGTCCAGTTCTTCTTAAAACTCCTCCACTTTTTGCAATTAAAGGGAAGATATGCCCTGGACGCGAAAGGTCAAAAGGAGATGTATCTTCCTCTACTAATGCCTTAACAGTAAGGGCACGATCTGAGGCAGATATTCCTGTTGTTACACCTTTCCCTTTGAGATCTACGGAAACTGTAAATGCTGTTTCCATTGGGTCCGTATTATTTGATACCATTTTACCTAATTGAAGATATTGACAGCGTTCTTCAGTAAGAGGAGTGCAGATTAAACCTCTACCGTGTGTGGCCATAAAATTTATTAATTCAGGTGTAATTTTTTCAGCTGCGGCTATAAAATCTCCTTCATTTTCTCTGTTGGCGTCATCAACGACAATAATGACTTCTCCATTTTTTATAGCATCAATACCCTCAGAAATAGTATTTAACTCAATTAAATTTTCTTTCATCGTTTCTTTTAAAAGGTATTTTATTAATAAATTTTAAAACAGGATAATAAATATCATGTATACTAACAGAGCCCTTGTCTGCAGAAGCTCTTCTTGTTAAGATATATGAGAAAGGAGCTAAAATTAGGGTTGCCATCCATGTTGCGAAAAATGGATTTATGCTATTGTCTTCAGCAGCATTTTTACTAAAAAGTCCGATATAATGATAAGTCAAAAAAATTACTATTGAAAGTACTAAAGGCAGTCCTAACCCCCCCTTTCGAATTATAGCTCCCAAAGAAGCACCAATAAGGAAAAGTAAAAATGAAACAAATAGTAATGTATACTTTTCGTGGAGAGTAATTTTGTGTAGATTAATCAATTTTCTAAAGGCAAAGAATTGAGTATTTTTTGCTTTTAAATCTCGAGTTGAGTTTTTTAGCCTATCAATACTTTCCTCAAACAATCTTGCCTTTCTCCAATTCTCCTTCATGACAACAAATTCTAAAATATCAAGTGGGATAGAATCATTTTTATTAATTTTTTTGTTTTTACGAACAGTCTTTCCAACAACACTTTGTTTTAGAAAATTACTGCTGAAAACAGTTTTTTCTTCATTAAAATTTATTTGAAGGGTATCAATACTTTCTCGTAGCTGTTTTATTTTTTGCATTCTAAATGAAGTTGTAATATTTTCTTCTTCTAAATCAACATTATTAAATTGAGATAAATCAATATTCATTTCATATTCTTCAAATGCTACCTTAGTATGAGGAATGCGTAACCGGTCCTTCATTTTTTTTGGAATTAGCTCTTCATAGCGATTACCATTGTATAAAACTAATTTTAAGTTAGGGTCTGTTGGTTCATTTTTCATCTCCCCACGTTCAGCTTTTATAACAACGTTATTTTGTTTATCTCGAGAGTATTCGTGAATTATAACATCTTTAAGAAAGCGTTCATTGTCTCCATATTTGGTTTTTACTTTGATGTTGATTTGACCAATTTCATTAAAAACTCCCTCCCTTATTGCAAGAGTGGGTTCTAGTTTTGCGAGGTTTCGTCTTAAGTTGTATGATTTTAATTCACCATATGGTATTACGTGATTAGAAAAATAGAACATTCCTATACCCAATATTAAATGAAAGATAGATAGGCCTAATAAAGCACGGGTGAGTGATATTCCTGTTGATTTCATTGCTGCAAATTCATAATTTTCAGCAAGTGTTCCGAATGTCATTAATGAAGCTAAAAGAACCGATAGAGGAAGAACTAAAGGAACTAGTTTAGGTGAGTAATAAATCAAAAACTTACCAATAATTAATATATCTAATCCTTTCCCTGCAAGCTCATCAATGAAAAGCCAGAAAGTTTGAATAATAAAAATGAACATACAGATTGTAAAGACACTAATTAAACGAGACAGATAACTTTTTAATATGTATTGATCTATAATCTTCAAGTTATTAGTCGTTTATATAATAGTCAGGGTATTTACTGATATCAAAATTAAAAAAGTTAGGATCTAATTTTATATTAGTCCTTAAATTTTTTAATGTGAGTGTTGTTATTGTTTCAGACTTGGTAATTTCTATCAAACGATAAATTATTTTTTTTTTAATATCAATTCCCAATAGGATATATTTTAAATCACCACTTTCTTCGATAGGAATTAGTTTAATAAATTGAATCGTTCGATTAAAAATACTCTGTTTTATGTCCCATTGGTATGCATAACCTTCTTTGTAAAAAAATAAAAGTTTGGAAGGGTTTATGCTAAATTCGTCCCCCTCATCTTGATCATTTATAGTTATTTCTTCGTTTTCTGGTACAATAGTATAGGTTTTTTTACCATCAAAAAGCTGTTCATTTCCTAAAAAATTTAATTTATATGAATCTCCACTAATGATAGCTGACCCCTTATTCTCTTGGCGAATATTTTCTTGACGGTTTTCTAAGACATAAGTAAAATCAAAGCTTAAGTTTTCAAATCCAGCAATAGTTTTAGAGACTTCATCCAAAAGTTTTCTTGCATCATCAGATGTTTGAGCCTTGAGGTAACAACTTATAAAAACAAGCAAACCTAATAAAAATATTTTTTTCATAATTATTCTTCAGATATTTAAATTTCTAATCATTTAAGATACGTTCAAGAGAAGACAGGTCTGATATAAGTACTTGTCTTGCCTTGCTTCCTTCAAAAGGTCCAACTACACCGGCAGCCTCCATCTGATCAATAATTCTTCCAGCTCTATTGTAACCTAACTTTAACTTTCGTTGTAGAAGGGATGCTGAACCTTGTTGGGCAGTTACAATTATCTCAGCTGCTTCTTTAAAAAGCGCATCTCTTTCACTTATATCAATATCCAGATTAGAACTATTTTCTTCACTAAAATATTCAGGAAGAAAATGTGCATCAGCATATCCTTTTTGAGCTCCAATATAAGAAGCTAAACGTTCTACTTCAGGAGTGTCAACAAAGGCACATTGTATTCTAATTAATTCATTTCCTTGAGTAAAAAGCATATCACCTCTTCCGATTAATTGGTCTGCTCCACCACTATCTAAAATGGTTCTAGAATCAATTTTTGAAGTTACTCTAAAAGCAATTCGTGCAGGAAAATTTGCTTTGATAACACCAGTGATAACATTTACTGATGGACGCTGAGTTGCTATGATTAAATGAATTCCTACAGCACGAGCTAATTGTGCCAAACGTGCAATTGGTGTTTCTACTTCTTTACCAGCAGTCATTATTAAATCAGCAAATTCGTCGACAACAAGAATAATATATGGTAAATAATTATGACCTTCGTTAGGATTTAACTTACGCGCTTTAAATTTTTTATTGTACTCCTTGAGATTACGACACATTCCGTTCTTAAGAAGTTCATAACGGTTATCCATTTCTATACAGAGTGAATTTAAGGTATTAATGACCTTTGTATTGTCAGTAATTATGGCTTCCTCGGTATCTGGCAATTTTGCTAGATAATGACGTTCTATTTTACTATATATGTTTAGTTCTACTTTTTTAGGGTCCACTAAGACAAATTTAACTTCAGCCGGATGTTTTTTATAAATTAAAGATGTTAGAACCGCATTAAGACCGACTGATTTTCCTTGACCAGTGGCTCCTGCCATTAAAAGGTGAGGCATTTTTGCTAAATCAACAACATAAGTTTCATTACTTATAGTTTTTCCAAGAGCGATAGGTAGATCCATTTCTGCATTTTGAAATTTAGTTGAAGAAATTACAGATCGCATTGATACGATGGTGGATTTTTGATTAGGAACTTCAATTCCAATAGTTCCTTTTCCTGGAATTGGCGCAATAATTCTAATGCCTAAAGCTGCAAGTGATAATGCAATATCATCCTCTAAATTTTTAATTTTTGAAATTCTAATTCCTGCATCAGGAACAATTTCATATAATGTTACAGTCGGGCCAATTGTTGCTTTAATATTAGAAATACCAATTTTGTAATTATTAAGAGTTTCTACAATCTTATTTTTATTAGCTTCGAGTTCTTCTTGATTTATTGTAATTCCCTTTTCACCATAGTCTTTTAGTAATTCAATATTAGGCATTTTGAAATTACTTAATTCTAGAGTAGGATCAAATAAACCTTGTTTTTTAATCAAACTATTAGCTAGTTCGTCTTCAACAGATTCTTCCTCTAATGTTTCAACTTCCATTATCAAGTTATCTTTTTTTATAACAGATTCTTTAATTGGAATCTCATTCTTAGATTCTGTTGGATCATGGCTTACATCATTTATATTTTCATTTTCCGAATTTAAATCTAAAGGAACGGATTCGGTTAAAATTTCTTCATCAGTATTTTTATTTTGAGAATTTTTATTCGAAATCTGTGATAACCAATGTTTCATTTTTTCCGGAGTCCATCCAAGCTCAATGACAATAAAACATAAAAATATAAAGGCCAGAAGTGCAAATATCCCTATACTTCCAATATAACTAACAAAAAAAATATTTATCTCATAACCAACTATACCTGATAAAAGTACTTCGTTAGGTAGAAAATATCCGAGTGATATTGAAAGCCATAGTGAGTGAGTAATTCCCCATGCCCAAGAAGAAATCAGCTTTTTTTTATTTCTATCAAAAAAAAATTTGTAACCAGTAAGAGCCAACAGATATGGAAAAAATATTGCACCCAAACCAATACCTTGATAAATAAAATAATGACTTAAAATAGCTCCAACCTTATTCAAAAGATTTTTTGCGACAACTGTTTTATCAGTAAATGATCCTAAAGTGCTAAAGTCAGCTTTCCAATTAATTATATAAGATGCAAAGGCAATAATTAAAAGTAGTGAAATCATCATAAGACCACCTCCTAATAAAACTTGTCTTTGGCGAATGAGTTTAGGATTTGATTCAGTGATTTTCAGCTTTTTAGCCATTAAAATATTTTCTTTTATAAAAGTACAAATTCAATTGTAAAGTCAGGGTATTTATATTGTTTTGCTCTAAATGATATCAAAAAAAAATAATTTCATACTAATCAATTACTTTTAGGATTAAAAGCACATTAGTTAAACCCGAATTAGAAAAGTTTTTTATAAATTTAAGATTCTAATTTAAGTCGAAACGATCAGCATTCATTATTTTATTCCAAACATTGATGAAATCATGAATAAATTTATCATTGTTATCATCTTGGGCATAAACCTCTGATATGGCACGTAGCTCAGAATTTGATCCAAAAACAAGGTCTGTGCGCGATGCTGTTTTGCTTTCTTGCCTAGTTTTTGGATTTTTTGAAATATAACTGTTATAACCTGTATTTTCCCAATTATCATCCATAGATAGTAGTTGTTTAAACCATTTGTTGTTGAGTTCACCGCTAGTCCAGATTCCTTGACCAGTGAAAGAGATTCCCATAGAACGCAATCCTCCAACAAGAAGTGTCATTTCAGTTGGTGTTAGTCCAAGTAGTTGTGATTTATCTAACATAATTTCTTCTGGGCTTACCGCAAATTCTTTTTCCGAATAGTTTCTAAAACCACATGCTTTTGGTTTTAATAAATCAAATGAACTCAAATCAGTATTTTCTTGTTCTGCATCTCCTCGTCCGGTTGTCACATCAACTTTTTGACCACAAGCTCTTTCTATGCCTACTGCACCTGCAACAACTATAACATCAGCTATACTTGTGTTCTGATCATTAGCAATTTTTTCATAGATAGATAAAATCTTTTTAAGTTCTTTGGGATTATTCACCTCCCAGTCCTTTTGTGGAGAAAGACGAATTCTAGCGCCGTTTGCACCTCCGCGATTATCAGAGTTTCTGAAAGTACTAGCGCTTGCCCAAGCGGTATTTACCATCTCTTTTACACTAAGGCCACAATTTGAAATCGCATTTCGTAAGTTTTGCTCCTCAGATGCAGTTAAAATTTTACCGGCTGGCGTAGGGTCCTGCCAAATATATTCCACGTCTTTAAAGTCTCCGGTTAGATAATTAGTTTTTGGACCCATATCTCTATGCAGTAATTTGAACCAAGCACGAGCAAAAGTTTCTCCAAATTCTTCAGGATTTTCTAAAAATCTATTGCATATTTCACGATATTTAGAATCCACTTTTAGTGACATGTCCGCAGTAGTCATCATAGGAAGAACCTTTTCGTTACTTCCATCTACTTGAGGAACCATGTCATCTTCAGAACAATTTACAGGATGCCATTGCCAAGCACCAGCTGGACTTTTCTTACATTCCCATTCATATTTGAATAAAAGTTCTAAGTATCCCATGTCCCACTTAATTGGATTTGTAGTCCAGGGTCCTTCAATACCACTTGTAATTGCATCAACCCCCACCCCCGAGGCATGTCTACTTTTCCAACCCAGACCCATTTGTTCCATTGAAGCTCCTTCGGGTTCAGCTCCAACTAATGCTTCATCTCCAGCACCGTGTGCTTTTCCAAAAGTATGTCCTCCAGCAGTTAGCGCGA
>JBJKWV010000061.1:0-8271 GCA_045561915.1 Flavobacteriaceae bacterium | reverse complement strand
GCATAAATTGCTGCTGTATATCCTGCAGGACCACTTCCAATTATTAAAGTCTTAAGAATTTCCATTATCTGATATTTTATTCAAATGTAAACCATATCTTTTAGTTGTATCTTCGTTTTGTATTGGATTTATTAAGAATTTATCAATGATGTTTATTAAAAAATTTCTGTTCCTTTTTTGTTTTTATCTAGTCTCATGTTCTCAAATTAAACCAATTAACTCTGAACAAATTATTGAAAAATCTATATCTGCATATGGGTGGGATAAAAAAAATTTTTCAATCACATTTGATTTTAGGGACTATCAATATAAATTAATCAGGAAACCAGTTTTTTTTTCTTTTCAGCGCTCAAAAGTGAATCAAGGAATAGCAATAGTTGACGTGATGACATCAAAAAACAAATTAAATCGAACTATGGAGGGTAAATCAGTCAGACTTTCTGATAGCATAATCAATTTATATTCGAATTCTTTGAATTCAGTAATGTATTTTTTTCAGCTTCCTAATCCTCTAAAAGACGATGCAGTAGTCTCAGAATTGTTGGGTACAACTAAAATTTCAGGTAAAAACTATTGGTCTATCAAAGTTACTTTTAATAAAGTTGGCGGAGGAAATGATTTCAAAGATGAATACCGTTATTGGATTGATAAGGATAATTTTCATATCGCTTTTTTTGCATATAATTATTTAACTGATGGAGGAGGAGTACGTTTTAGAAAAGCAAAAAACATTAGAAATATAAATGGATTTTTGTTTCAAGACTATGTCAATTATAAACCGAAAATTAGATCAACTCCGTTAGACAGTCTTCCTATACTTTTTCAAAAAGATTCACTTCAAATTGTATCTACAATTGAAAATAAGATAATTAAGATAGAAATTCAATAAAATAAAGCATCCTATACGACTTAAAAGAGAAGGATGCTTTAAACTTATTATTTTATTTGATCAATCAAAAAAGATTTGGAATCAGATAAGCTTTTAAAAATCCTTTCTTTAGGGATTAATTCACCTAAGATACCTATGGTTTTCATTAATTGCATGGGTTGAGACTGAATTCCAGCCATGATAATTTTTATATCTTTTTTATCTAAGTCTAAAATAACATCTTCTAATGCAAAAAGACCTGACTGATCAATATATGGGACTTTTTCCATATCGATAATAATGACACTGGCTGTTTTCGGAATCGTATTTGCTATGCTTACAAATTCTGAGGTAAAACCAAAAAACAAAGGCCCATTTATGTGTTTTACAAATACATTTTCTTTTGATTTTTCACTTATATTTTTTTCAAATTCTTTTTCGTTTGAAATGAGCCCAACTTTTGAATTATTTTTAGCCAAATCACCCATTTTTTTCATAAAAAATAAACATGCTAATAAAAGACCTATTCCAACCGCATAGACTAAATTCCAGAATACTGATAATAAAAGAACAACAGCCATAATTATAATTTCCGTTCTTGGGACTTTTGAAAGAACATTTAATCCCTTATAATCCATTACTCCAATTCCAACAGTAACTAAAATACCAGCTAAAACTGCTGCAGGGATCTTAGAAGCTAATGGACTTAAGACTAACAGTATGAGAAGTAAAACTATACCAGCTATCATACCTGATAATCTTGTTTTTCCACCAGATTGGATATTAACTACAGTGCGAATTGTAGCTCCTGCTCCTGGAAGACCTCCAAAAATAGCACCAATCGAGTTACCAATTCCTTGTCCGATTAATTCTTTATTGGGTAGATGTCTTGTTTTGGTTAAGTTGTCTGCAACTACAGATGTTAATAAAGAGTCTATAGCACCTAAAAGAGATAATGTTAGTGCAGTGAAAATATATGGTAGAATTTCCAGAAGATTAAAGTCAGTAAACAGTGTCCATTGTATTTTTGGAAATCCATTTGGAATCTGTTGAATTGAAATATAATCGATACCAAAACCAATTGCCACTCCAGAAACTACAATTAAAGCGACTAAAGTGCTTGGAACGGCTGTTGTAATTCTTTTAAAGCCGTATATTATAAAGATAGTTGCCAAGGCTAATATAACTTCAATCCAGTTTATAAAACCTACAGCTCGCGGAATGGCTTTGATGGTTCCAATAACACCTGAGGAGTTATTTTTTGCCAAATTTTGCGCTTCTTCGATTATTTCAGATCTATCTATTTTATTTGCTCTATCAATTGCCTGTTCAAAATCTTCTATAATAAGCACTCCATCTTTTGTTTCATCAGATAAAATCTTTTCTAAAAGACTTTGCTCAGCCATTGGTCTATATGATTCAACAAGTTCAGTATCTTTTTTAGCATCATAACCAATAAGCGGTAGAATTTGAGTTATTAAAATTATTACCCCTATAGCTGTCATAAAACCCGAAACTACGGGATAAGGAATATATTTAATGTACTTACCAAGCCCAAGAAATCCAAGACCAATTTGAAAAAGACCACTTAAAAGAAAAACAGCTAATATATAAGGCAACGCCTTCTCAACAGATCCATTATGAACACCAATTATGGTTGCAATTACAACCATACTTACTGCTGTCATTGGTGCTGTTGGTCCTGAAATTTGGGTTGCTGTTCCTCCAAATAAAGCTGCAAAAAAACTTAAAAAAATTGCACCATAAAGACCTGCACTCGGTCCTAGACCAGAACTTACACCAAATGCTAGAGCGAGTGGTAATGCCACTATTCCTGCAGTTAAACCTCCTAAAATATCACCCTTAATATTTGTAAACATATCTTAATAATTTATATAAATATTGTTGATCACACTAATTTTTTTTTATGAAAAGATTCCTAATATAAATCAAAAAAACCAAAAAAATCAAAAAAAAATAAATCTATTCTAAAGAAAGCTTAAATTTGAATTTGCAATAAATTTAATGATGATAAATCAAGCAAAAGTTAGTCTTCTTGATTACAAAGCACCCGGAAGTTTTGAGGAGACCCGATTTGAAAAGTTACATAATGTGATTGTAAGTAACTTGCATGAAGGTTCAGTAGCTATAGCACACTCTATTGCAAATCTGATTCTTCAAAAACAGGGAAAAAATCAAAATTGTATTCTAGGGCTTGCAACAGGCTCAAGTCCATTAAGTGTTTATAGTGAGCTTGTTAGGCTTCATGAGCAAGAAGGATTAAGTTTTAAAAATGTAATCACTTTTAATCTTGATGAATATTACCCTATAAAAAAACAAGATATCCAAAGCTATTATAGCTTTATGCATCAAAATTTATTCAACTTAATTGATATAAAGCCAGAGAATATTAATATTCCCAATGGAGATTTGAAGCCTAATGAACTAAGGTCTTCTTGTGTTGCTTATGAAAATAAAATTAAAGAATTAGGTGGTATAGACCTTCAGATATTAGGGATCGGTCGTACTGGACATATTGGATTTAATGAACCAGGATCTCATTTAAACTCTCAAACTAGAACTATAACTCTAGATCATTTAACTCGATATGATGCAATTTCTGCATTTCAAGGTATTGAGAACGTACCTAGAAAAGCAATTACAATGGGAATTCAGTCTATTCTGAATGCTAAAAGAATTTTATTAATGGCTTGGGGAACCAACAAAGCAGGAATTATTCAAAAAGCAGTAGAAGGAGAGATTTCAGATAAAATACCAACAACCTATTTACAGAATCATAAAAACACAACTTTAATTTTAGATGAGGAGGCTTCCTCTGACTTGACAAGGATAAAAACACCATGGTTAGTTGGAAATTACGAGTGGACTGATGCGAACAGTTTGAAAGCAATTGTATGGCTCTGTAAAAAAATGAAAAAATCAATTTTAAAGCTAACTGATGAGGACTACAATCAAAATGGGATGTCTGATTTATTGGCTCTTAGTGGATCATCCTATGATATAAACATAGAGATGTTCAATAGACTACAACATTCTATTACTGGATGGCCTGGGGGTAAACCAAATTCTGATGATACTAACAGGCCCGAACGTAAAAGCCCAGAAAAGAAAAGAGTTTTGATTTTTAGCCCGCATCCCGATGACGATGTTATTTCAATGGGAGGGACATTTGACCGTTTAGTTTCGCAAGGGCATGAGGTTCATATTGCTTATCAGACATCGGGGAACATCGCAGTTTCAAATCAAGATGCACTAAAATATCTTGAGGTTAGCTCTGATATAATTGGGAAAAAATCGAATCATGAAATTGAGAATTTAAAAAAATTATTGAAAAACATTAATCCTCAAAGGCCTGCATCCAGAGATGTCTGTAACTTAAAAGCCAGTATTAGAAAAGGAGAGTCTTTTGGTGCTACAAGATATTTTGGTATTCCAGATAATCAAGTTCATTTTATGAATCTTCCGTTTTACGAAACAGGAACAATTGCCAAGAATACAATTTCAGATCAAGATATTAAATTAACTATGAGTCTTATTGAATTAATTAAACCACATCAAATTTATGCTGCGGGTGACTTAGCTGATCCTCACGGGACGCATAGAGTTTGTTTAGATATTATTTTTGATTCTTTAAAAAGGCTAAAACCAAAAAGTTTTATGAAGGATTGCTGGGTATGGCTATATCGAGGTGCATGGCATGAATGGGAAATTCATGAAATTGAAATGGCTGTGCCCATGAGTCCAGACCAAGTTCTTAGAAAAAGAAAAGCCATTTTTTATCATCAGTCTCAAAAAGATGGGGTTATGTTCCAAGGCAATGATCATCGTGAATTTTGGATTCGTGCTGAAGAACGTAATGCAGATACTGCAAAAAAATACAAATCTTTAGGAATGGCCGATTATGCAGCAATGGAGGCCTTTAAGCGCTATTTTTATTAATTAGTAAGGATATTAATAAAGTCTTAAATTCCTCAACTATTTGATTGGATATCAAGAGTTGAATAATTAACTTTTTAATTTATTTGTACATTAGAGTAAAACAAATTTATTATGCGATTTACATTGTCATTTTCCACTAAAATTTTTTTAATAATAGCCATTTTTCAATTTTCAAAAATTAATGCTCAGCAAAAATTTTCAAAAAGGCAAATCCAAAAAATTAAATTAGAAACAGTTGACTTAGTTCAGAACAGATTCAAACAAACACAAGTAATGATAGATAAAGTATTCAGTTTTGCTGAACTTGGTCATCAGGAGTTCGAAACGTCAAAGTATCTAACAGGAATTTTAGAATCTGCCGGATTTGAAGTTGAGTATGGAATTTCTGGAATACCTACTGCATGGATGGCAAAGTGGAACTATAAGGAAGGTCCTGTAATTGCTCTAGGAAGTGATGTAGATTGTATTCCAAAAGCATCCCAATATCCTGGAGTAGCATATCACAAACCAATGGTTGAGGGAGCTCCAGGGCACGGAGAAGGTCATAATTCTGGACTTCCTGTTATAATTACGTCTGCTTTAGTGATTCAACAACAAATGAAAGAAAATAATTTGGGTGGTACCCTTGTTATTTGGCCTGGAATTGCTGAAGAGCAATTGGCATCCAAAGCTTGGTATGTTAAAGATGGTTACTTTGATAATATCGATATGTGTATTTTTACTCATGTAGGGAGTAACTTAGATGTATCTTATGGTCCTTCTACCGGAACAGGATTAGTTTCTGTAGAGTATACTTTTTTTGGTGAAGCAGCTCATTCTGCGGGTGCTCCGTGGCGAGGTCGAAGTGCACTTGACGCTGCTGAACTAATGAATATCGGATGGAATTATAAAAGAGAGCATTTGCATCCTTTAAGAAGATCTCATTCCATATTTACAGATGCTGGAGACCAGCCAAATGTTGTACCTTCAAGAGCTTCAATTTGGTTTTTCTTGAGGGATATAACATCTGAAGGTATTTTAGATATGTATAATGATGCAAATAATATTTCTAGGGGTGCAGCACTTATGACTGACACAAAAGTAACTTCAAGAATAATTGGTGCTGCATCACCTAGACATTATAATAAAGTAATTGCTGAAGTTATGTATGAAAATATTAAGACTGTAGGATTACCAAAATGGACAAACGAAGATCAAATGCTTGCAAAGGCAGTTCAAAAAGAAGTTGATTCAGAAAATATAAATGGCTTAGCTACAGTCATTTCAGAAATAGGTAGACCAAGAGCGGAGCCTAAAAGTGGTGGATCAGACGATATAGGGGATATTTCTTGGACAGTCCCTACAGTAACACTCCGTTTTCCGTCAAATATTCCTGGACTGCAAGGCCATCACTGGTCAAATGCAATAACAATGGCAACTCCAATTGCACATAAAGGTGGAATCGCGGGTGCAAAAGTTGTGGCAACTACCGTCATTGATTTTTTAACTAAACCATCATTTTTGGAAAAAGCAAAAAACTATTTTGAAAATGTTCAGAAAATGAATGGTAAGTATATACAATTTGTTCCCGAAGACACACCACCTCCAATTTATTTAAATAAAGAAATTCAGAGTGAATTCCGCGAGAAACTTGAAAAGTTTTATTATGATGAAACAAAATATGACACTTATTTGGAACAGTTAGGAATAGCTTATCCCACTCTTAATTAGATATTTTATGAAGTCATTTTTATCAATTGTTTTCTTAGTTTTTTCTAATTCTATAATTTTTTCACAACAAAAAATAAATAAAAAAGATTCTCTAGCAGTTATAGACATACTTTACAAACAACAAACTGCTTGGAATAGTGGTGACATAGATACATTTATGGAAGGCTATCTAAAATCTGAAAATTTAATTTTTTCAGGTTCAAATGGACCAATTTATGGATGGGAGGCAACTCGCAACCGCTATAAAAAAAATTATTCAGATCTTGAAAAAATGGGCAAACTGAAGTTTGATGTCTTGAATATTCTTAGTTTGAGCCCAACGGTGATTCAATTACAGGGGAGGTATTATTTGACTAGAACTATAGGAGATGCCTATGGATATTTTACTTTAAACTGGATAAAAGTTAAAAATCAATGGTACATTATTTCAGACCATACATCTTCCTCAAATTGATAATAAATTCAATTCAAGAATTTTATCATCTCATCAGCAATTAATTTATTTCCTTCATTATTTAAATGAACACCGTCGGATGTCAAAATCCCTTTAGGCATATTTTGATAATTGTTTTCAGAAATATATTCCTTAAATTTTTTTCTTAAGTCCAATAAGTCAGTATTAAACTCAGATGATAAATTTCTAACAACATCAGAGAAAGCATCTAAATCCTTATTCATTATCTCCATTGTATCAATGTCTTTAAAATTATTGTTCAATTTAAATTCACCACTATTTTCTCCAATAACTGTTGGCGTACATAAAATTATTTTTGCACCCACAGCTTTAATATCAGCAATAATTTTTCTCAATCCCTTTTCATATATATCGATGTCTGATCCAGTGCCCCAATCATATTTATGCCAAACATCATTAATTCCAATATAAATAAATACGATGTTAGGCTTCAGCTTTAATACATCATCATTATACCTTAAAAGTAAATCTGAAACTTTGTTACCCCCAATCCCCTTATTGATTAATTCTACTTCCTGACTTACATTTTCTCTTAATGAAGTTATAAAGCCTTTATATGTTCCTTCACCTTCAGAATTTTCACCCTGTTGAGTTATAGAATCTCCTAAAAAAACAACTTTAGTCGAATTTGTACAAGAGGTTATCATAATAAGTAATAATATTAATATTTTTTTCATCGGGAATAATTTTAATTAATGGAAATATAAAGAATTATTCATCCTAATTAATGTTTTTTTAACTAATTATTCAAGGTGTGAAATCAAAATATTTATCAGAAAAGGGTTCATTTTTTAATGTAAAATGCCACCATTCTTTTTCATAAGGTAAAAATCCATTTAAAATCATCGTATTTCTAAGTTTCCTCCTGTTATCTTTTTGTTTTTTACTAAGAAGATCAAAATTATAATTGGAATTCTTACCAAAATAGTCCCAATACCCACCCATATCTAGTTCCTGCCCCCTTTTTTCTCCAAACAAATAAATTAAAGTTAAATCAATAGTACTGCCTCGGCTATGACCGCTTTTAGATGCTATATAACCATAATTAAATAAAGAATCTTTGGGAATATTTGGATAATACTTTTCTTTGGCTAGTGTGTCACTCGAAATTTTTGACCACTGAATAAAATCATCTACTGCTTGCTGAGGGCGATAGGCATCAAATAATTTCAATCCTAATCCCTCTTTTTTCAATTTGATTTGAACTTTTTGAAGTGCTTTTGCTAAATGATAAGTTCCAACTATCTTTTGTCCAATG
>JBJKWV010000060.1:0-8774 GCA_045561915.1 Flavobacteriaceae bacterium | reverse complement strand
GAAGAACAAGGATTTTTTGACTCTGACCATGAATCACAAAATCATATTGAATATATAAATGAAACGGCTAAGAAATGAGAGATTTATTTGATAGAATACACGAAAATAAAGGGCCATTGGGTAAATGGGCTACACAAGCAGAAGGATATTTTGTTTTTCCTAAATTAGAAGGGCCTATTTCAAATCGAATGATATTTAAAGGGAAGGAAGTTATTACATGGAGTGTAAATGACTACTTAGGACTCGCCAATTTACCTGAAATCCGAAAAGTTGACGCTGAAGCTGCTGCTGAATTTGGTTCGGCTTATCCAATGGGAGCTCGAATGATGTCTGGTCATACTGGTTTACATGAGCAGTTAGAAAAAGAACTTGCTGAATTTGTTGATAAAGAATCAGCCTATTTATTAAACTTTGGTTATCAAGGAATTTTATCCACTGTCGACACATTAGTTGCGAAGGACGATGTTATTGTATACGATGTTGATGCTCACGCATGTGTTGTAGATGGAGTACGTCTTCATATTGGAAAAAGATTTACTTACAAGCATAACGACGTAGAAAGTCTTGAAAAAAACTTACAAAGGGCCACCAAAGTAGCTCACCAAACAGGGGGCGGAATTCTAGTTATATCTGAGGGTGTTTTTGGTATGAGGGGAGAGCAAGGTAAATTAAAGGAAATAGCTGCATTAAAGTCAAAATACAAGTTCCGTTTTTTAGTAGATGATGCCCATGGGTTTGGAACTTTAGGGCAAAATGGAAAAGGAACAGGAGATGAGCAGGATATTCAAGATCAAATTGATGTATATTTCGCAACATTCGCAAAATCAATGGCATCAACTGGTGCATTTGTTGCTGCTGACAAGGAAATTATTGATTATTTAAAATACAACATGCGTTCACAAATGTTTGCTAAATCTTTACAAATGCAACTAGTTAAAGGTGCTTTAAAACGCCTTGATCTATTAAGAACAAAACCCGATCTTAAATCTAAACTCTGGGAAAATGTGAATGCATTACAAAATGGTTTAAAAGATAGTGGTTTTGATATTGGTAATACACAAAGTTGTGTTACTCCCGTTTATTTAAAAGGTAGTATTCCAGAAGCTATGGCATTAGTACAAGATCTTAGGGAAAACTATGGTATTTTTTGTTCTATTGTTGTCTATCCTGTAATACCTAAAGGTATGATATTATTACGTTTAATTCCTACTGCCACCCACACACTTGAAGATGTTCAGATTACTTTAAAAGCATTTTCTAGAATTCGTGAAAAGCTTGAAAATGGGACATACAAAAGGTTATCTGAAGGTGTGATGGCATCATCTTAAAATTTGAATTTTCTTTCAAATTTTAAGCATAGTTTTCTTTTGACTAGGAATTAAGCATTACAGGCATTACAAGCATTGTTATGCTTTCTCCTTCCTCAGTATTATCTAAAGGAGTTAACAATCCTGCCCGATTGGGAAGAGACATTGAAAGTTTAACATTATTGCAGTCTAAGCCATTTAACATTTCAATTAGAAATCGAGAATTAAACCCAATTTTAATATCTTCTCCCTGGTACTCGCAGTCTATACGTTCTTCTGCGCTATTACTATAGTCAAAATCCTCAGCTGAAATTTGAAGAGCTGTACCTGCAATTTTTAATCTTATTTGATACGTTGTTTTGTTTGAAAAAATACTTACTCTTTTCACTGAGTTTAAAAAGTTAACTCTATTAATTTGCATTTGATTGGGATTCTCTTTTGGAATTACTGCTTCATAATTTGGATATTTGCCATCGATTAATCTACAAGTTAATGTTGAATCTCCAAATCTAAATTGTGCATTTGTATCATTGTACTCAATGGAGAGATCGTTTTCTGACCCGTGTAAAATTACTTTCAATAATTGCAAAGGTTTTTTTGGCATTATAAATTCAGCCGTTTCTTCAGCTTTTATATCAGTTCGCGAATATTTTACCAGTTTGTGAGCATCTGTAGCAACAAAAGTTAAAGCTTCAGAAGAAAATTGAAAAAAAACACCACTCATTACAGGTCTTAAATCATCGTTTCCACTTGCAAACAATGTGCTGTTTATTGCAGTATGCAAAGTATTGCTTTTTATTTGAATTGTCTTTGAATCATTTACTTGTGGAGCTTTAGGGAATTCTTCTCCACCAGCATAGGCAATTGCATACTTTCCATTATTAGCACTTATCTCAACGGTGTTTTTCTCTGTTTTTAAAAATGTCAATGGTTGCTCAGGAAATGTCTTCAAAGTATCCAATAACAATCTAGCAGGTAAAGCTACCATACTATCTAATTCTGAATCGACATTTATTATCGAAGAAAAAGTTGTTTCTAAATCAGAAGCAGTGATTATTAAATTGTTTTTGTTGACTTCAAATAAAAAATTATCAAGTATGGGTAGAGTATTAGTACTATTAATGATTCCACCTAACTTTTGAAGTTCCTTAAGAAGTGAAGCGCTTGATACAATAAATTTCATTTACGGTTTTTTGAAAATATTAATACGAAATGAACAATTTCATAATAGCAAGTACTTTAAATAAATTTGAAAAGCATTAAAACTTTAAAAAAACTTATCAACAGTCATTTAAGTAAATGTTTACTTCTCATTACTTGATTAATTAAGCTAATGCTAAAAACAATAAAAATACTCCCTAAAAAAATAAACCATTTCCAAAATATTAAATTTTCCTTAATTTTCTTAATGTCTAATACTGCAAATTTCATTGATTTATTTCTTATCGCAAGACGATCCTTATTTCCTGATAAAAAGTGAATGCTATTCATTATTAAATCACGATTAGCATAAAAATTATTAGTCCACTTGTCATAACCAAGGGCTAAGGGGTTTCCTTTATCATTTTGATTTTCAGCTAAATTACCATCTGAAAAAAAAATCATCTCTATTTTTCCCATATTTAGATGCTTCTCATTTTCAAAAGGTTTGATACGATTATAAAAGAGAGATTTTTGTTTTCCTTGTACAAGGTATCCTATAGCTTTAGAACCTTCGCTAAAACTCGTTGGTTTTATTTTTTTTGTAGCATCCTCTAGCTTCACTGTTGAAAGTGCTGCTAGAGTTTTTGTGAATTTTGAGCTTTTAAGCAATAAGGTTTTTTTAAATGGGTTTGATAATGTGTCTATAGAACTAGCAAACTGAATCAATACAGGGCCAACATTTTTTCCAATAGATGTTAATTCTGGTTCTGGTAGGGGATAGTATACCCAAGGATATGGAACGTACTGAGTATTATTTTCATTGTTATTTGCAAGCACAATAGGAGCACAATAAAGATCTTGAATTAGAATCTTTTGAACTCTTATTCCTTTTTTGAATAAATAATCATTTAAATTAAGTTCTTGTGGAAAAGAAATTGTCTCGCCAGAGTTGTTGAAAAGGCTATCACGATCAATTCCAATTCCGTTAACTAACCATAATATTTTTCCTCCACTGAGCTCATATTGATCTAAAATATATTTTTCACTTTGAGAAAAAATAGTTTTTGGGTTAGATATTACTAATACATCGAAACGACTTAAATTTTCGAGACTTTGTTTAGAATTAACTGTAGGTGCATTGAGATCAAATGCAGCTATATTATAGTAAGGTTTGAGATTTAGAAGTAAGTCTGCGATTTTGGTATTATTAGATGTTTTATGAGAACTTAATACTGCCACATTCTTTTTTTGGTTTATTATAACCTTAAAAATTCCATCTATTATATGATATTCCAATTGTTGGAGAGAACGAATTATTTTTTCATTTTCTGTATCTCCTAATTGTTTTTGTAGTAATTGAACTCGTTCTGATCTTTCATTATAATTTATTATCAACCATGGAAAAATATATGTTTCTTTTCGATTTCCGTTTTTGTTTTCCACAACAATTTCAGGTTGCATTCCATATTTTTGCATTTCTTTAATCACATTATTTGAACTTCCAAAATCAAATGGATTATTATAATGTATAATTATATTGTCATTGTAAAACTTTAATTGATTAAGCAAAGCATCTAATTCATTTCTGAAATGTAGATAAGCACCAGGTAAATTATCGGATAGGAAAACATCAATTTTCAATGGTTCTTTTAAGCCCACTATTTGCGATAAAGTATTCTCAGATAGACTATGTCTTTTGTCATTTGTTAGATCAAGTTGCAAAAATACTTTACGACTTATAACCATAAGTATAATCATACTTAGAACTAATAATATGGTTTTTTTTAAATTCATATTAAAGTTCTTTCACTTTTTAAAAGATCAATACCTAGAATTAAAAAAATAGTCATTAACCCTAAGAAATAAATTACATCCTCTAGTCTTAGAATTCCTCTACTTAAACTCAAATAGTGTTTTTGTATTCCAATATCAGATATGAATTGGTATAATCCAGGGTCAGATAATAAATAAGCGATTAAATCCCAAAGAAAAAACTGTCCAAAGCAGAGTAAACTTGCCATTAAAAATGAAGATACTTGATTTCGAAAAATAATTGAACTGCAAAGGCTCATACTTAAAAAAGACAAACACATTAATAGTAATGCAAGATAAGATGAAAACAAACTCCCCCAATCAAACTTAGACTGATCCTCTATTAATGAGAAGACAGCTAAAATATTAATTGAACTTGATAAAAGTATTATAATTATAATTAAGGTAATCCCTATAAATTTTCCTCCAAAAATTTCAAAAGAACTAAGAGGTTTTGTGATTAAAAGTTCAATAGTACCGTTTGACTTTTCTTCTGAAAAACTCCTCATACTAAGAGCAGGAATTAAAAAAAGAAAAAGAATCGGACTTATTTCAAAAAAGGAATTTAAATCTCCAAAACCAGAATTAAGTAATTGATATTGAGTGTCAAAAAACCAAAGAAAAAGATTATTTATAATTAAATAGCTTCCAACAACTAAATAACCCACAATATGACTAAAATAAAAGCTTAATTCTCTTTTAGCTATTGCCCACATTTTATTCAAATTTTATAGTTACAGGATCACGATAATCTAGTCCAAAAAGAGAACTGGCTCCCCCTACTGTTTGGGGATTACTTTTGTAAACAGCTAATTCTAAATGATTTGCAGAGTTGAATAAGGCCAGTTTTTTTCCATCTTCATCTCTTTTATTTTTTGGAAGACTAAAATCTATCGCTTCACTATATCCCTTATAAATATTTTTAAATTTTACTGTTCTAGCAAATATTATAAAATTCCTAGTTTTTCGAATTTCATTAAAATACGGTTTTTTTATGTTAGTTACTAAATTTCCATAATTATCAATATAAATTACACTACCTAATATTTGATTTCCCTCTCGATTGACTACTGGGTTTATATTGGTAAGTTCTTTAATTTTGACAATTGGCTTACCTATAACCTCTAAAGCACCATTACGCGCGATATGTGCAGCTACACTTACAAAAACATCTAACACTGGAAAAGAAGTAACTATAGATTTATGAATATTTATTTCAACAATTTTTGTGGGTTTTAAATTTTCTAAGATCATAGATAGAATTCCATTATCAGCTCCAATAAAAAAATGACCTTCAAATTCAATGGCAATATGAATATTTTCTGGCGTCCATTCTGATTCAACTCCAACAATGTGAATGCTTCCCTTTGGAAAAGCTCGAAAAGCATTCTTTAAAATATAGGCAGTTTCTGAAGGGTTATAAGGGCTTATTTGGTGTGAAATATCAATTATGGTTAGGTCAGATATTTGGTGTATTAAAGCAGCCTTTATGACAGATACAGAATGATCTTTATTTCCAAAATCCGTAGTTAGTGTCACTATGGCCATAAAGTTTTTTTTAAAAAAATATTTGAGTTAAATTCTCTACTTTTACATCCATAATTATTGATAATTTACAAAAATAAACCATTTTAAACACGCAGCCTTTGAATGAAATAAAAATTGATTTAGGTGAAATTAATTCTCAAGAATTTTTTGGAAATCAAAACTCAAATATAGCTAAGCTACGGAGATATTTTCCTAAAATTAAAATTATAGCACGAGGTATTACATTAAAAGCCTACGGAGAAGATACTTTACTTGAAGAGTTTGCTAAACGAACGGATATGTTGGTTGCCCATTTTGGAAAATATAATATTATTAATGAAGAAATTATAGAGCGTATTGTTTTAGCACGAAATGATAAAGATCCTTTAATGGGTGGAACTGAAACTTTAATTCTTCACGGGGTAGGAGGTAAGCTAATAAAGGCAAAAACACTAAATCAAAAGGGTTTAGTTGAATTAATGAATAAAAAGGATATGGTATTCGCAATAGGTCCAGCAGGTACAGGAAAAACTTATACTGGAGTAGCATTAGCTGTTAAGGCGCTCAAAGAGAAACAAGTTAGAAGAATCATCCTGACACGTCCAGCCGTTGAGGCAGGAGAAAATTTAGGATTTCTTCCTGGAGATCTTAATGAAAAACTTGATCCTTACATGCAGCCCCTTTATGATGCATTAAGAGATATGTTACCACAAGATACTTTACAAAAGTATATTGAAAAGGGAATAATTCAAATTGCACCTCTTGCTTTCATGAGAGGACGAACTCTTGATAATGCCTTTGTGATTTTAGATGAAGCACAAAATACAACTCATTCACAAATGAAGATGTTTTTAACTCGTATGGGAAAAAATGCAAAGTTTATGATTACAGGTGACCCAGGTCAAATAGATCTTCCTAGACAAGCTATTTCTGGGTTAAAAGAGGCTCTATTAATTTTGAAAAATACAAATGATATTGGAATAGTCTACCTGGATGATAAAGATGTTATTAGGCATCCATTAGTTAAAAAGATAATTGATTCGTACCGAAAAATAGAACATAATAATTAGAATGATAAACACTTTAATGCATACTGATCTTCAATTAGGTAATTTTCAATCTAAATATGTAGGTAAAGTTCGTGAAGTATATCATATAGATAACAATTTATTGATTATGGTTGCTACGGACCGTCTTTCAGCTTTTGATGTGGTTTTGCCAAAAGGAATTCCTTATAAAGGTCAAATTTTAAACCAAATTGCAACCAAAATGCTTCGTGCAACAGAGGATATTGTTCCAAACTGGCTTCTTTCTTCTCCAGATCCAAATGTATCTATTGGAAAGGCATGCATTCCTTTTAAAATAGAAATGGTAATACGTGGTTATTTAGCAGGACATGCAGCCCGATTGTATAATAATGGATCTCGGTTGATTTGTGGTGTTCCCTTGTCAGAAGGTATTAAGGAAAATGACAAACTCTCGGAGCCAATTATTACACCGGCAACAAAAGCCGAGGAAGGACATGACGAAGATATATCTAGAGAGGAAATAATTAAAAGGGGAATAGTAACTGAGGATGATTATAAAATTATTGAACAGTATACCTACGAGTTATATAAACGAGGCTCAGAAATTGCAGATAAGCAAGGGCTAATTCTTGTTGATACAAAATATGAGTTTGGTAAAACAGAAGCGGGAGAAATTGTTTTGATTGATGAAATACATACTCCTGATTCCTCTCGCTATTTTTATAAATCTGGTTATTATGAAAGGCAACAAAAAGGAGAACTGCAAAAGCAGCTATCAAAAGAGTTTGTAAGACAATGGTTAATTAGTGAAGGTTTCCAGGGTTTAACTGGCCAAAAGCTTCCAAAAATGAATGATAACCTTATTATATCTATTTCAGATCGTTATATAGAATTGTATGAAAAAATTACAGGTGAAGGATTTATAAAAGCTCCAAATCAATATATTTCAAAACGTATTCAAAAGAATATTAAATCATATTTGAAAAAGATTTAATTTTCATTTAACAATCTGTAAGCCTTTTCAGAAGTTATATTTGGAAGAAGCGTTATTGCATTTTTGTATTTTTTGATCCAAGTAATTTGACGTTTAGCATATCTTCTAGTATTTTTTTTAATTTCAGAGATAGCTTTTTCAAAACTAACATCTCCATCAAAATATGGGAAAAATTCTTTGTAACCTACAGTTTTAAGTGGGAACAAACCCCTATATTCTAATAATTTTTTAGCCTCTAATTCTAAGCCTGCAGATATCATGGAATCTACACGTTTGTTTATTTTACTATATAACAGACTCCTTTCGCAGTTTAAAACAACCACTTTTGATATAAATTCTCTTTTATTTTCTTTTTTTCTTAAAAATGAAGTATATGGTTTATCCGAAACAATAGAAATTTCCAAAGCTCGAATTAGTCGCACAGGGTTATTTTTATCTACTCTACTATAGTATTTAGGGTCTTTTTCTAAAAGTAGTTGTTGTAGTGATTTTAAACCATGAGTTTGATAAAATTGATAAATTTGTCCTCTTACTTTAGAAGGTACTTTCGGAAATTTATCGAGTCCAACCATAACAGCGTCTGCATATAGACCAGATCCACCAACCATAATTATTTTATCGTTATTCTTAAAAATATCGCCAATTTTATTAATGGCATCTTTTTCAAAATCTCCAACTGTATAATCATCGTGTATTGATTTATTCTGAATGAAGTGATGTTTTACTTCTTTAAGTTGATCTTTGCTTGGAACTGCAGTTCCAATTCTCATTTCCTTGTAAAATTGACGAGAGTCGCAGGATATAATTTCAGTTTGGAATTTTTTTGCTAAATCTATACTTAATTTTGTTTTGCCTATTCCAGTTGGTCCAGCAATATATATAAGTGTTTTATTTGACATCATTAATTGATTTTCCACATTGATGACAATATACAGCGTTCTGTTTATGTTCACTTACCATACA
>JBJKWV010000059.1:0-8841 GCA_045561915.1 Flavobacteriaceae bacterium | reverse complement strand
CCAGCATTACGTAACGCTTTGGTAGCAACCTTGCCTACGCTTTCTCTTTTAGATCCTTTAATGGTAATAGATTTCATTAGATTTTAATTAGTTACATTATAAATTTTGAACTTATTGACTTATTTGAATGCACATTATGCATTACCTCTGCGAATAATGGGGCGCAAGATAATACTTTTACTTTATTGTGGCTAATTCTAGAAGGAATAGAATCCGTAACAATCAATTCTTCCAAATTAGACTCTTCAATTTTATCATATGCATTTCCAGAAAGCAGCGCATGGGTACAAATAGCTCGAACCGATATAGCTCCTCGCTCTTTCATTAAATCAGCAGCTTTAGTAAGTGTTCCAGCAGTATCAACCATGTCATCAACAAGAATTACATTTTTACCCTTAACATCACCGATTAATTCCATATGAGAAATAACATTTGCTTTTTCTCTCTGTTTATAGCAAATAACTACATCACTATTTAAAAACTTCGAATAAGCATAGGCTCTTTTAGATCCACCCATATCAGGAGAGGCTACAGTTAAATTTGAAAGTTTCAAAGATTCAATGAAGGGTAAGAAAATTGTAGAAGCATAGAGGTGATCAACTGGTTTTTCAAAAAATCCTTGAATTTGATCTGCGTGAAGGTCCATAGTTATTATTCTAGTTGCTCCAGCTGTTTCTATAAGTTTTGCAATTAGTTTAGCTCCTATTGGAACTCTAGGTTTATCTTTTCGGTCTTGTCGAGCCCATCCAAAGTAAGGAATTACAGCAGTAATGTGTCTTGCAGAAGCTCTTTTTGCAGCATCAAGCATTAAGAGCATTTCCATTAAGTTTTCAGAAGAAGGTTGGGTTGAACCAATAATAAAAATACGGGCTCCACGAACAGATTCTTCAAAAGACGGTTGAAATTCACCATCACTATATTTTGAGAAGTTTACTTTCCCAATAGTGGCACCAAATTTTTCAGCAATTATATTGGCAAGTTCTTTACTTTGGGTACAAGAAAAAATTTTAGCAGAAGTTTCCATTTGAATAATTATGTCACAAATTTAGAAATAAATTTCTCTAGGAATGCCCTAAATATTAAAACCTTGAAAGAAATAATTTGCTATTTTTGAATCCTTATAAAAAATCTTTGCCTCGGTGGCGGAATTGGTAGACGCGCTGGATTCAAAATCCAGTTCTCTTGAGAGTGTGGGTTCGATTCCCACCCGAGGTACTTTAAATATCCTAAGATAATGGCTTACAGAATTTTAGGAGCTATTTTAATTTGATATGAAAAAGAAACGTATTAAATTGCAAACCCTAAAAAATTTTAATAATGAGAAAAATAAAACAAAACACTACATACTTCTTGCTTAGCTTTTGTATGTTATTTAGTGGTTACACTTTTTCACAACAAATATCTGGAATTATTCAAGATGAGGATTCAAATCCGATTCCAGGTGTTACAATTGTTGTGGAAGGTAGTGATAATGGAACCACATCTGACTTCGATGGAAACTTTTCTATCGATGCTAATACTGGAGATATTCTAACTTTTTCCTTCATTGGATTTGAAACTATTACAGTACCAGCATCGAGTGATCAAATGTCAATTGTAATGAATACTGAAGATACAATTTTAGATGAAGTTGTCATTACAGGACTTGGTACTAGTGTCAAAAGAAGAAATCTTGCCAATGCTGTTGCTACTGTCTCAAATGAGGAATTAGTAGGAAAGACAAATCAGGGAACTGTTGATGGAGCACTCTATGGAAAAATTCCTGGTGTTAATATTACATCATCTTCAGGTGCACCTGGAGGAGGTTTTGCATTAAGACTAAGAGGTATATCTTCAATTAATGGAAACAACCAACCTTTATTCATCTTAGATGGTGTTTACCTTAACAATAATGAAATTCCTTCTGGACTTAGATTTGCTTCTGGTGCAAATAGAGGAAGTGAAGAAAATGCTCCAAATAGAATTGCTGATCTTGACCCAAATGATATTGAAAATATTGAAGTACTGAAAGGGGCATCAGCTGCAGCAATTTACGGTACTAGAGCAAATGCTGGTGTTATTATTATAACAACAAAAAAGGGTAAAGCTGGAGAAACAAAAGTTAGCCTGACACAGAATATTGGTTTTGCAGAAATGTCAAATAGGTTAGGTATGAGAGATTGGACTGCATCGAGTGTTGAAGCAGCTTTTGGAGCTTCTGAAGTAACTAAATACAACAATGCCATAAATACTTTTGGTCTTATTGATTATGAAGATGAAGTATATGGTAATAAAGGTATTATTTCTGACTCTAAATTGAGTATTTCTGGAGGAAATGACAAAACACAATTTTATGTTGGTGCATCTTATAGAGATGAGGAAGGTATTATCAAATATACCGGATTTGATAGATTCTCAATAAGAGCAAATATTGATCACAAAATTTCAAACACATTTGAATTATCATCATCATCTAACTTTATTCAAGGACAATCAAGAAGAAGTTTTACAGGTAATGAAAATGAAGGTGGTTTAAGTTATGGTTATACTTTAGCCTTTACAAGACCATGGATTAATTTGTATCCTGACACATCAGGAAACTACCCAAACAACCCTAATTATGCAGGGAACCCCTTATTTGTTCGAGACAAGGCAAGAAATGATGATGACAATAATAGGCTTATTCAAAGCTTAAAATTAACCACTAAAATTATTGACAGCGGAAAAGATCAATTAAGAATGATTTGGAGTGGAGGTTTAGATTTCTTAGCAAATGAAACTTACATTTATGTCCCAGAAATTCACCAAGCACAAAATGGTGGAGATAATGGATTCATTGGTGTTGGGAAAAATAATTTTAAAAATTATAACCTTTTGGGTCTCGGTGTTTGGAATAGGGACGCACTTGACGGAGCACTAGCATTAACAACACAAGGAGGTGTTTCTTATTTAAAAAGAGATGCAGATGTGGTTTTTAATCAAGCAACGCAATTGATTCCGGGGCAAACTACTCTAGGTCAGGGCTCTGCACAGGCAATAAGTCAAACACAATCAGAGATTGAAGAATTTGGTTATTTTGGTCAGATAGAAGGTAATTATAAAGATCAATTTATAGCAACCGTTGGATATAGGGCTGACAAATCTTCATTAAATGGAGACCCTAATAAATTTTATGGATTTCCAAAAGCATCCTTAGCTGTTAACATTCACAATTTTGGTGATATGAACACAGGGGCAATAGATCAAATTAAACTTAGAGCAGCTTATGGTGAAACTGGTTCATCAGCTTCATTCGGTTCAATATTTACAAGTTTGAATTCAGTTGCTATTGGTGGTGTAGGAGGATCAACTATTGCTTCATTAAGAGGTGATGCGAACATTGAGCCTGAAACTTCACAAGAGTTAGAAGTTGGTTTAGATTTGAGGTTCATTCAAAAAATTGGATTAGAGCTTTCTTATTATAATAGAAATGTTAAGGACTTGATTTTAAGTAGATCTTTACCTACTTCAAGTGGTTTTTCTAGAGAGACTACAAACCTTGCTGATCTTGAAAACAGAGGTGTTGAAGTTGGAATAAATATAGATGCATTTGATAATGATAGATTTAGCTGGAATAGTGGAATTCAATTTTGGTTAAATAGATCAGAGGTTACTAGGTTAGAAGTGCCTGCTTTCCCTCAACCAGGTGCTGGTTTTGGTCTTGGTTTAGGAACCTTTTATATTCAAGAGGGACAGCCTGTAACTCAATTAGCCGGAAATATTAATGGCGTACCTACACAGATTGGTAATGTAGAACCAGATTTCCAAGTTTCATTTAATAATAACTTTACTATTTCCCAAAATTTAGAAATTGGATTTTTGATTCATTGGAAAGAAGGTGGTGAGAATATTAATTTATCTAAACTACTTACTGACCTTGGAGGAATAACTGCTGATCTTGATACACCAGAAGGACAGACTAGAGCTTCTTTGGGATTTGTTCCTGAGCGTTTTATCGAACCTGCAGCATACATGAGACTAAGAGAAGCAGCAATATATTATACACTTCCAAAAAATACTTTTACATGGTTATCTGAAGATATATCAAATGTAAGATTAGGATTAACAGGTAGAAATCTACTTACAATAACCGATTATTCAAGTTATGATCCTGAAACCTCCGTTAACGGTGGTTCTGGGTTATCGAGTGGTATTGAAGTTACACCCTATCCAAATTCAAGGCAGTATTTATTCAGTTTAAACGTAAACTTTTAATATTTAAAACATGAAAAATTTTAAATTCACATATAGAAATACTATTGTCATTTTCATAATGACAATATTAACATTTACTTTATCATGTACATTTGATGAAGAATTTGACCCTAATAGACCAAGTTTAGAAGGTGTGCTAACCGACGCTTCAGTAAATCAACTTAACAACCTAGTTGTTGGTGTTGAATCTGGAATGAGAGGTGGTGTTGCAGGACAAACAACACATACAGGTACGATGGCTCGAGAATTATATAAATTTGATGCTGATCCTCGGAATACAGGAGATCTCTTGGGTGCAAATGGAGCTTCTCTCGATAATAACTCATTTTATTCGACAAGTGTTTGGGCATCTAAATATCGAACTATCAAAAATGCAAATATATTATTAGAAGCATTAGATAACACAACTTCAGTAGGTCTGCAGGATGCAGCTGGATATAGAGGCTTTGCGAAAACAGTTATTGCACATCAGTTAATAATGTTAATCAAGTCTTATGGTTCCGCAAGAGTAAATGTGAGTGATCCATCAAATCCGGGACCTATTCTTGGAGAAAGTGATGTTTTATCTCAAGCTGCAGCAATTCTAGATGAAGCACTTAATGATCTTAGTTCTGCTGGAAGTAGTTTTTCATTTCCACTTGCAGGTTTTGATGGTTTTGACACACCAAGCACTTTCTCTCAATTCAACAGAGCAGTAAAAGCTGTTGCACTTGTTTATTCTGGGAATAAGAGCGGTGCTTTAACTGCTTTAAACTCTTCGTTCTTTAACTTAAATGGAGACTTGAAAACAGGACCAAAACATGTATTTAGCTTATCAGCTGGTGACTTTGTAAATGGTTTATATAAAATTATTGACAATAATGGGGATCAAATCATTGTTCACAATAGCTTTATTGCAGATGCTGAATCTGGGGATAAAAGAGTTGAAAATAAGACAATAGCTAGATCAGATGCAACTACTCAAGATGGTTTAAATGGAACTCATCAGACGAGACTCTATGCTTCAAATATTTCTCCAATAGATATAATTAGAAACGAAGAATTAGTTCTTCTTTATGCCGAAGCAAATATACCTTCAAACTCTTCAGAGGCTATTAAAGCTTTGAATGTGGTAAGGAATGCAGCTGGCCTTTCAGATTATAATGGATCGGTTTCAGAATCTGCACTAGTTGATGAATTATTAAAACAAAGACGATATTCTTTTTGGTGTGAAAATCATAGAATGTATGACTTGAGAAGATATGGAAAGTCGTCTTCTCTTCCTATAGATCGTCCTGGTGATCAGGTTTTTAATATTATTCCGGTACCTCTTACTGAGAATGAATAATTAGTAAATATTAATACCAATAAAGGTCGAGTTTTAACTCGACCTTGTTGTTTAAATTAAAATGTGATGTTTAAAAAAATATTGTTTTTGTTATCGTTACTTACCATATCCTGTGGTCAAAACTTAGATTCAACAAATAAATATCTCGATTATTCTTCTAGAGATGATAAACTATCGGGTGGAGTTAAAATGATTGAAATTGAAACACCTTCCGGAAAATTCAATGTTTGGACTAAAAGAGTTGGAAATAATCCGACAAAAAAAGTACTTCTTCTTCATGGAGGTCCTGGAGCTAATCATGAATATTTCCAGGCAATTGATTCATATTTTCCGAAAGAGTCGATAGAATACTATTATTATGATCAATTGGGCTCATCATTCAGTGATAAACCAAAAGATCAATCGCTATGGACAATTGATAGATTTGTTGATGAGGTTGAACAAGTTCGCTTGGCATTGGGCCTAGACGAAAATAACTTTATCATTCTTGGTCACTCATGGGGAGGCATTTTAGGCTTAGAGTATGCTCTTAAGCATCAAAATAGAATGAAAGCCTTAATAATATCAAATATGGTTCCGTCAATACCTGATTATATTAAATATGCTAATGATGTACTTGCTCCTAAGCTAGATCCATCTGTGTTAAAAAAAATTAGAGAATATGAAAATGCTGGTGATTATACAAATAACGAGTATTTAGGGCTTATTGAAGAACATTATTATCCTAAGCATGTATTGAGAATGCCATTAGAAGAATGGCCAAATCCTGTTACTAGAAGTTTGGCTGGTTTAAATTATGATATATATCTAAAAATGCAAGGACCAAGTGAATTCGGTGTTGTTGGAGATGCCCTACTAAAAGAATGGGATAGGAAAAATGATCTTAAAAATCTGAAAATACCTGTATTAACAATAGGTGGGCAACATGATACAATGGATCCTAAACAAATGGAATGGATGAGTACTGAAGTTCAAAATGGGACCTATTTACATTGTCCAAACGGGAGTCATTGGAGTATGTATGATGATCAGGAAACCTACTTTAATGGTGTTACAGAATATATTAATTCTTTGCCTTAAGTCTGTATCACCATTCCCAAATAACAATATCTCCTGGGTTTTTGTTGAGTTTTAAATTTCCAATTTTTTTAAAGCCACACCTTTCGTGAGCTTTTTTTGATCTATTGTTTTTGCTGTCTATAGCAGTTATACAATAACGATAGCTTGAGTATGTTTCTCTAAATAGAGAATATAACTTCTCAACATATCCCATACCGCGGTAATTCTCATCTATACAAAGTTGGCCTACTACAATATAACTTTGATTCCCAATTAATTGGTTATTATAAATCTGTTTATTGAAAATGGTAAATAAAGAATTTAATAAAAGATGATTTTTTGCGACCCCGGGTGTGACAGCTAATGCATAACCAATAACTCTTTTTTGTTTTAAAATAATTGCTGGACTTTTTTGGTTTATTTCTTTTAAATAGGACAAAGTATATTTCGCTGTTAAAAATCCTTCTTCAATACTTTTATTAATGGATAAATTCTCTCTTAAATTTTGGTTTTGTAGCTTTTTAATTTGAATTAATTCAGATTCAGTAGAAGCTAATTTGAGATTTATAGAACTCATAATATGATTAAAGGAAAAATAAAGAAACTCTAAATATCTTTTTTCCAGAAAGCGATTCCTCCGGCTTGTTTCCCAATCTCAACCTTATCAACTAGAATTTGATTTTCAAGGTCTATTACATCAACAATACCTGGTTCGCCACCAACACCCTCAACAGATATAAAAGCATATTTACTATCACTGGAAATGGCAACACCATGAGGAACAGAATTTGAATTATCAAAAGTTTTGATTAAATCCCCACTCTTAAGTTCCCATACTGCAGTTTTTGCAACACTTTTCAAAGTAGCAACCATATATTTACCGTTAGGAGAAATTTCTACATTATAAGGACCTTTTTCTGTTTTTATTCTTTTAGAAATATCCCATTTATCAATGTCAACTTCAATGATTTCGTCTGATCCATTTCCAGCTATATATAAAACATCTTGATTAGGATGTGGAATAACCCAAGTAGGTTTAACAGTTGAGTGTTTCATTTCACCCATTTTCATATTATTATGATTCATTTTTGAATGATCTTCAAGATCCAGTTTTCTTGAAATTTTTAGTGATAATGCATCAATTTCATATAATTCTCCAGACATCATAGCGACAGAATATTGTTTTAAACCATCACTTGAGATTCTTGAACCATGAGGCATACTTCCTGTTGTAATTTGAGTTATTTCAGTCATTGTTTCAGCATCAACTACTGAAACAGTTGAAGGTTTCATATTTCCATGTAAGTTGAAATTCACACAGTATAAAAAACCGGTTATTTTTGAAATTTGCATTGAGGCTGGAAATAAGCCAAGTGTAGTTTCATCAATAACCTTATTTGTTTCTGTAGAGTATTTGATCAATTTCCCGTATGGATTTCCATGTGCAAGGCTTACATACCAATACTTACCATTTGGGTCAACGGTAATACCGTGGGGTCCTTCTATTTCTGTTGGATAAAAACCTACACTTATTCTTTCTTTCTCTTTAATTTCTTTTCCGTCAAACTCTAATAGCGATACAGTATCATCAGATTCAGAAGCAACATATAGATAATAATTTTGTCCGTTTGAAAAATTAAATACTGAAAAAAAGAAAAGCAGTTTAAATATATTAATCCCTTTCATAGAGTTTTAGATTTTATATTTCTTTCATTTAGATTATAGGATTCAATAATTTATTAGAATCAATTTACGTATTGATTTGTTTTACTATTATCTGGTTTGTTGCTGGATACTTTAGCTGCCCCTAACCCAGTATTAAAATCTGAATAAAAAACATGTCCCTTGTAGAGTTGAGCCCCCCAAACCATTGTATCATTTGGAATATAACCATTAGGACTCCCAGTTAAAAGGTAACCGATTTCTCTACCTTGTTTATAAAGATCTCCTAATAAGTCTCCGCTTATATCGACCACTCTCAAACCTCCTGTATACATAGCAACATACAGAATATCATCCTTAATCCAATAATTATGTGATCCATGCCCTGGCAGTTCATAACGAGCAACTTCAACAGGGTTATTTAAATCTGAAAAATCTACAAAATGAAGAAATCCTGCAGTTTCATTTGTTCCATTTGGATTCACACCATTTGGAAAAATTTCATCACCAAGAACAGTATAAAATTTTCCAGTTGATTTACTTTTGAAAGGGAATGTAGC
>JBJKWV010000058.1:0-8876 GCA_045561915.1 Flavobacteriaceae bacterium | reverse complement strand
ACCCTGATGCTGTAGTTAGATTAGTCATCAATGTCGCGTTTCCAATTTTAGCGATTACCCTTTGTAATGATTTTGCTTGATTACTATGCTTAGCAATTTCTTGTTGATATTTATTAATTAAGAAAATACAATTTGGAACTCCAATTACAATTATTAAAGGAGGAATAAGAGCTGTCAATACAGTAATTTCATAACCTAACCAACCTAAAATTCCAAAAGCCCACATCACACCAATTGCAACTACAATCAAGGATATAAATGTAGCTCTGAAGGATCTAAAAAATAAAAAGAAAATAATAGAAGTTAATAGGGTAGCTCCAAGGACAAATAACCCTATTTCATCAACAATATTCTGAGCATTTAATGTTCTGATGTATGGCATGCCGGATATTCGTACGTCAGTATTTGATTTTTCCTCAAAGGATGTTATTAGTGGAATAAATGTTTCATAAATAAAGTCTTTACGAAGCGAAGTATTAACAATTTCAGGATCCATGTATATAACAGATCTTATGGTATTTGACTTTTTATCGAATAGCAAGTTTTCGTAAAAAGGTAATTCTAAAAATAATTTCTCTTTAAATTTATAATTAGGCTTGAAATCTACAGGAAGATTGTCAGATACTTTTTTGAGATAAAAATTACCTTTCTTATTGTTTTTTATCATCTCCTGAAGGTTTTCAGTAGAAAAGACAAAATTAATTTCTTTAAATTTTTCTATTTTTTCATTAAGAAGTTTCCATGCTTCCCTTTTTTTTTGTGTAAAGAACAAACTGTCTTGTAACGCAATTACTATTGTATTTCCTTCTTCACCAAAGGTTTTCGTGAAAGATTTATACAATATATTTTCAGGATGATTGTCTGGAAGAAGATTAGCTTCTGTAAAAGTAAATCGCATATTCTTCCATTGTAATGACCAGAAAAAAGTAAGGCAAATAATTCCCAATAAAATAAGAATTCTATTCCTTAATATAAGTCTTGCTATTAGGCTCCAAATATTAGATTCCTTAGTTTTTATCATATGAGCCCCGCATAGCGGAAAAGTGATTTGTTAGACTGTTAGAATTTCTTTTTCTTTTAGGCTAAAAGTCTCATCAGCTTTTGAAATATATTGATCAGTTATATTTTGAACGTCTATTTCAAAGTTTTTTTGAAGGTCCTCAGAAGCTTCAGAGTTTTTAATTTCTGTATTTGCATCTTTTCTTGAAGTTCGTATTGAAATCTTAGCATTTTCAACTTCGGCTTTTGCAATTTTAACTAATTCTTTCCTGCGCTCTTCTGTAAGGACTGGAATATTGATAATTATGGACTCTCCGTTATTCATAGGATTAAAGCCTAAGTTAGCCACTAAAATAGCTTTTTCAATTTCCATCAACATTGATTTTTCCCAAGGCTGAACAGAAAGAGTTCGACCATCTGGAGAATTTATGTTAGCAACTTGAGAAATTGGAGTTGGAGTTCCGTAATAATCGACCTTAACACCTGAAAGCATTATAGGATTTGCTTTTCCAGCACGTATGTTTAGCATCTCTTTATTCAGATGTTGTAATGCTAGGAGCATTCTTTCTTCAGCACTATCGACTATAAATTTCATTTCTTCATCCATCTGTATTTTTTTATATATCAACTCGTGTTCCAATATTACTTCCTTTGACGACATTATATAAATTGTCTGGGACGTTCATGTCAAAAACAATAATTGGTAAATTATTCTCTTGACTTAATGTAAAAGCAGTAGAGTCCATAACTTTTATTCCTTTTTTAAGAACATCATTAAATGAGATTTTATCAAATTTTGTTGCCTTTATATTTTTTTCTGGATCTTCATTATAAATCCCATCCACCCTTGTTCCCTTCAATATTACGTCAGCATCAATTTCAATAGCTCTTAAAACAGCAGCCGAGTCGGTAGTAAAGTAGGGATTTCCTGTTCCAGAACCAAAAATAACTACTCTCCCTTTTTCTAAATGTCTTGTAGCTTTTCTTTTTATGAATGGTTCTGCAATAGCTTCAATTTTGATTGCAGTTTGAAGCCGTGTAGGCACATTATTATTTTCTAGAGCACCTTGGAGGGCTAAACCGTTAATTACAGTTGCAAGCATCCCCATATAGTCAGCTTGAACACGATCCATGCCTTTACTTGCGCCAGAAATACCTCTAAAAATATTTCCTCCACCTATGACAATTGCTATTTCAGTTTTCTTATCAAAAACCTTTTTGATTTCTTTAGCGTAACTATCTATAATTTCAGGATCAATTCCTTGATTAAGTTCGCCCATAAGGGCTTCACCACTTAATTTTAATAAAATTCTTTGATATTTCATTTTCGATGATGTTTACAAATATAAAAATTTAAAGAAGAATTTATCCGACTCAATTTTCAATTCTTCAAATTATCATCGCAGATTATCTTGTTATATAATTGCCTTTAAACTCATGTCAATATTTTTGCTACCATAACTCAAAGATCCCATTGAAATAAAATCAACACCTGTCTCAGCATACTCAATTAGGTTTTTACTTGTTATCATTCCTGAAGCTTCAGTCAATTTTTTACTTGCAATCAAATCAACTGCCTTGGATAGTTCATATGGAGTATGATTATCAAGTAGAATTCTGTTTACAAATGAAAAGTTTAATGCTTCTTTTATCTCATTTTGATTTCTGCACTCCACTACTACATCAATTGGATTTTTTAGACCTCTAATGTATAGCGACGTTTTTTTCAATGCCTTGGTCATACTCCCACAAAAGTCTACATGGTTATCTTTTATCATTATAGCATCAAATAAACCCATTCTATGGTTTGTACCGCCTCCAATTCGAACAGCCCATTTTTCTGGATATCGAAAATTGGGAGTAGTTTTTCTTGTATCTAAAAGCTTGCATGAAGTGTGTTGAATCATCTTATTTAAATTAAATGTTAGGCTGGCAATGCCGCTCATCCTTTGCATCGAATTAAGGACAACTCTTTCGGTTGAAAGAATTGATTGAATATTACCTCTGACAGTAAATCCAATATCACCTTCTTTAACATAATCACCATCAACTAGAAAAGGGCTAAACTTCAAATTTGAGTCATAACGTCTAAAAATTAGCTTAGCAAGATTAATTCCTGCTATGTGGCCTTTATCTTTAATTATAAGTTGGGCAGTATTTTTTTTTGAAGAATCTATACATGACAGACTACTATGATCCCCAACTCCAATATCCTCGGCTAATGCTTGATCAATAAATGATTCTATTTCATTTTTGTAATTATTGTAAAATTTATCAGGCATAATTTTGATTGTAAAAAACTCCTTTATTTACTTTAATTTCTTGAGCCTGTTTAGTTAGTAAATATGCAATGCTTACCATATTTCTCAGTTCACATAAACCATTAGTTAATTTATTTTCATGATATAATTTTTGAACTTTTAAATAAATATTATTAATTTTTTTTTCAGCTCTTTCTAAACCATCATCTGTTTTGAAAATCCCAACATATTTAGTCATTATTTGCTGTAATTGTTCCCTTAAAACCTGCACATTTTGAATAGTAGTATTTTTCGAATAATCATAACCATTCCATTCTGGTAATTTATCATAAAAACTTTTTGATGGTAAATCTTGATTTAGAGATTTAATACAATCTATTGCGGCTCGGTGAGAAAAAACTAGGGCTTCCAAAAGAGAATTTGAAGCAAGTCTATTAGCTCCGTGTAATCCAGTTGCACTGCATTCTCCAATAGCATATAGCCCTTTTAGACTTGATTCACTTTGGTGGTTCACGATTATTCCTCCACAGAAATAATGAGCTGCAGGAACCACTGGGATTGGATCTTTCGGCAAAAAGATACCAATTGATTTACATGTATTATAAATGGTTGGGAAATGTGATTTCCAGCGTTTTTCAGATATTTCTGAACCATCAAGTAATACAAAATTTTCTTCTTGTTTTTCAATTTGTTTTTGAATTTCACGGGCTACAATATCTCTTGGGGCAAGTTCACCTCTTGAATCAATTTTCAACATAAACCGTTCTTGCGATGAATTTATAAGCTTTCCACCTTCACCTCTCACTGCTTCTGTAATTAAAAAAACATTATGTTCTATTTTATCCCTTAATGCAGTTGGATGAAATTGAACAAATGGCAAACCATCCATTTGAACTTTTGCACGATAAGCTGCACCTAAACCGTCGCCTGTAGCTACAGTTGGGTTGGTTGTGTAAGCATATAAGCTTCCAGCTCCGCCTGTAGATAGTATCGTAATATTTGCCCCTATCTTAATAATTTCCTCTTCTTCTTGAGAAATTATGTATGCACCATAGCAACGATTCATTTTTGATCTAGAGTGATGATCGGTAATTAAATCCACTAGAGTGTGATTTTCTAAAATTGTGATATTAGAAAAGCTTTTAACTTTTGCTGTAAGAACCTCTTGAATTTGTTTGCCTGTTTGATCTTTGTAGTGAACAATTCTTTTTTCAGAATGACCACCCTCAATTCCTAAGTCTAGTTGTTCTTCCTTTTTGTCAAAAGCAGTACCCCATTTTATAAGCTCATCTAATCGTTTATTTGCTTCCTCTACTACAAATTTAACAACTTTGGAATTACATGTACCATCACCCGCAATCATGGTATCTTTAATATGCTTTTCAGTAGAATCTTTTTTTAAATTCTTAACAACTGCTATGCCACCTTGAGCATATCTTGTATTCCCTTCATTAATATCTCCTTTAGAAATTAGAGTTAACGAAATTTCTGGGTTTTCTTCAGCTACTTTAATTGCAAAAGTTAAACCTGAAATTCCCGTACCAATAACAAGAATATCTGTAGTCATAATTAACTTAATTCGAACATGCGTTCTATTGGAATTCTTGCAGCATCCATAAGCTTTTTATTCATTCTTATTTCAGGAGACTCCTCTAATAAACAACGATAAAGTTTTTCTAAAGTATTGAGCTTCATAAATCCACATTCACTGCAAGCACAAGTATCATCTTCAACAGGAGCTGGTATAAATTTTTTTTCAGGGCAGCATTTTTGCATTTGGTGTAGAATACCTACTTCTGTTGCAACAATATATTCTTTAGTTTTATCTTTTTGAACAAAATTTAAAAGTGCGGAGGTACTGCCTATGTAATGAGCAATATCTAAAACAGGAGATTCGCTTTCTGGATGTGCAATGAATTTTGCTTTTGGATGCACTTTGATTAGGGATACAATTTTTTCAAAGGAAAAGGCTTCATGAACAACACATGAGCCGTCCCAGAGTATCATATTTCTATTTGTTTCTTTATTTAGATATGCACCAAGATTTTTATCTGGCGCAAAAATAATTTCTTTATCTCTAGGTATACTTTCAACTATTTTTTTAGCATTACTCGAAGTACAAACAATGTCACTTAAGGTTTTTATTTCCGCAGAACAGTTTATGTAAGAAATAACAATAGCGCTAGGATATTTAACTTTAAAGGTTGCAAAATCTCCCGGAGGGCAAGAATCAGCTAGTGAACACCCTGCTTTAAGGTCCGGGATAAGAACTTTTTTCAACGGGTTTATAATTTTTGCTGTTTCTGCCATAAAATGAACACCTGCAAGAACAATGATATCATTGTTTATTTTAGATGCTTGCTGAGCTAAATAAAGACTATCTCCAAGATAGTCTGCAACTTCTTGAATTGATTCTTCTTGATAGTAATGAGCAAGAATTACAGCATTCTTTTCATCTTTTAATTTCTGGATAGCTGAAGCATATTCAGTATAATCTTTAACTCCTTTTTTCAGTATGCTGTTTTTTATATTCATAATATAAAATTAGTAAGTTTTAGAGTATAGATTTTATGCTCCTTATATTTTTTTTTGAATTCTCATTTATAACACTATCCATGGTGTAAGCATTTTCTACTAATTGAACACCACTCTGAATTCTTCGAAGTGATGTAAGATGTGCTCCAGAATCAAGTTTTTTCCCAAAATCATGAGCTAAACTCCTAATATAAGTGCCTTTGCTACATTTTATCAAAAAATTTATTTTAAGCCCCTTACGCTTAATTTCAAATTTTGATACGATAACCTGACGAGGCTTCATAATAATTTTCTTTCCTGCTCTTGCTAATTCATAAAGGCGATTCCCATCTTTTTTAAGTGCAGAATATAAAGGGGGTATTTGTAAAATTTTACCTGACAAGCTTTTGATAGCTTTATTAATTAAATCTTCTGTAATATGCTGAGTTGGAAAAGTTGCATCAATTTTTGTCTCCTGATCATAAGAGGGCGTTGTACTTCCTAAAATTAGATTTCCAATATAAGTTTTTTCATCAAGTTGAAGATCATTGATTTTTTTTGTTTTTTTACCTGTACAAATCACTAGTAATCCTGTTGCTAATGGGTCCAATGTTCCAGCATGTCCAACCTTTAATTTTTTTAATCCAGTTTTATTATTTAAATGCCAGCGAATTTTATTAACTACCTGAAATGAAGTCCAACCCAACGGTTTGTCTATTAAAAAAATCTGCCCTTCAAGTAAATTTTCAGCCTTGAATTTTTCTTTAAAAAAGTCCATAAAATATGGTTGCTGCTCCAATAAATAAACAATAATAACTGAAGTATTTAAGCTTACTTCTTTTAACAAAGGTAATCATCCATTTACAGGCAAAAATACCACTTAGAAAAGCAGCTGTAAAACCCAAAGTCAAATTGATTATATTAATGTTTTGAGGTACTGTTTCCATATCAAATATGATTTTAACCATGCTTCCAAATATAAGAGGGAGCACCATTATAAATGAAAAACTTGTAGCTTTTTTACGATCAACTCCCAACAAAACTGCACTTGCAATTGTCGAACCACTTCTCGAGATACCAGGAAGAATGGCTACGGATTGAACAATTCCTAAAATAAAAGCATTAAAAAAGGATATTTTTTTTTTCATATCTCTGGTAAGATCCGAAATAAAAAGAATTACAGCGGTCAATAAAAGCATAGCTCCCACAAGAACCATGTTTCTTGAAAATAAAGTTTCGATTTGTTCTTGAAAAAATAATCCCACAATAGTTGCAGGAATCATTGAAATTATAATTTTTAAGGAAAATTGAGTATGCTCATTTTTTTTAAAATATGAGATGCCCTTAATAATTTCATAAATTTCTTTTTTAAAAACAACTATTGTACTTAGGGCTGTACCAAAATGCAGTACTAGTGTCATAAACAAACTTTCTTGGCCCATAATCTCATTTCCAAATATTGCTTTTCCTATTTCTAAATGACCACTTGAAGATATCGGTAAAAATTCAGTTAACCCTTGGATAACTCCAAGTACTATGGCTTCAATAAATCTCATTTAAAATTCTTTGTTTTGGTTAAAATAGAATAAATAGCCAGACCAAAACCTACAAGAATTAAAGTAGGAGCAATTCGAATTCTTGTAAAATTAAAAATTTCTTCATTAAAATAATTAGGGTCTTTACTCCCACCCCCAGCCATTATAATAAAACCAGAAGAAATTATAATAAATGAGACAAATAGTATTCCATAATTACGTTTCCCAAACAAGAATTGTTTTGGAGAAGGAGATTTTTTCATAGTTTACATTCAATAAACAGCATTTGTTTTTAATTTTAAATATCGTTGGGTAGCAAAAAAAGTAAACAGACCAGTTATTCCTATTCCTAGGGTCATAATGCTTATAAAAATAATAGTTAATTCGTTTTGCTGTTGGAACATTTCTAACTCTGGGAAACGTTTATCTATTTCCCAAAGTAAAAAACTTAGTGCAATTAAAGCAAGTATTGAACTCAAAAGACCTAAACGCATATGCCTTAATATGAATGGTTTTCGTATGAATGATTTAGTTGCTCCGACTAATTGCATCGTCTTGATAATGATTCGTTTGGAATAAATTGACAAACGTATTGAGCTATTTATTAATAAAAGGGCAATTATAATAAATAGGGCACTTATCATTAAGAGTAAAAAGGATACCCTTTGGATATTTTCATCTAAAAGTGTAACCAGAGGTTGGTCGAAAACAACTTCATCAACGAAATCAGAAACCTCGATTTCTGTTTTAGCTGCATTTAAACTCACATTGTTTACATATGCTGAATTGAAATAAATATCAAGGGAATTTAAAAGGGGATTATATCCTAAGAATTCCACAAAATCTTCTCCAATATCGCTGGCATAAAGCTCGGCAGCCTCCTCCTTTGAGGTATATGTAACTTTTCTTGTTGCGGGATTAAGTTGGATTTTCTTTTGCATTTGAGATATTTCTATATCCTTAGCACTGTCTTTTAAAAAAACTGTCATAACAATTTGCTCCTTAAAATGCGAGGCTAAATTTTTTGTATTAAGTAAAAATAAACCCAAAATACCCAACAAAAAAAGGACAATACTAATGCTAATTACTACTGAGAAGTAACTATTTAATATTCTTCTTTTTTGATAATTATCTTGAAAATTTTCTGGCATTGACTATTTTTTGTAAAAATAGAAAAGAAATACAAGATTAAGATATAGATAAAATATTCTTTTCAGCTTTTTGACATTCGATCAATAAGCGTACTTTTGTTGCTTTTAAAAGTATAAACAGTTTAGGTAGTGGAGTACGATTTTCAAAGCATAGAGAAAAAATGGCAAGCATATTGGGCAAAAAATCAAACCTTTAAAGTAGAGAATGATTCTGATAAGCCTAAATATTATATCCTAGATATGTTTCCTTATCCTTCTGGAGCTGGCCTTCACGTTGGACACCCCTTAGGCTACATAGCAAGTGATATTTTTGCTCGATACAAGAGACACAAAGGATATAATGTTCTTCATCCTCAAGGATATGATTCTTTTGGTTTACCCGCAGAACAATACGCCATTGAAACTGGACAGCATCC
>JBJKWV010000057.1:0-9137 GCA_045561915.1 Flavobacteriaceae bacterium | reverse complement strand
AGGGTACTTCCATTGGTTGAATTAACTGGAGGCTGGGAATATGACGATGCTCCTTTAACTCGATCTCGTTTTAATAATCGAATGCAGGCATGGCTTTATGCTAATACTTTTTATGCATCATCTGATGGCAATTTAAGTCCTCCCAATGGCTTTTCCCTTGCATTTGCTGACAGAGCAAGAGCCGCAGAAAAGAACAGTTTGATTTCTCAAGATCAGGTTTCCTTTATGAAAGCAACTCTCGACGGGGCATCTATGGCGGCGCACGGAGTAGAAAAAGCCTATGGATGCAGATTATTCTACAACAGAAATGGATTGTTATGGATGAATAAAAATGCTCAAGGTGTTGATCTTGGTGAATATTCAGATTTCCATTTTTCGTTCTTAATGAATCTTGGGATCACAGCGACTTCCTCAGCACGTATAGAAGATTTTAATACAGAAAACGCAGGTGATTTTCCTATATTATTTTCGCCATTCCAACTTCCAGATAATACGATTTCTCAAATTGAGAATTATACGGATAAAGGTGGATCAATAATGATTATTGGCGATAAGAATACGATTGACCCCAAACTACAAAATCTACCCAATACAATCTACTGGGTGCCACCACTAAACGATGGGAAAAATTTTGCCAATCCAGATGCTGCAGAAATGGCAACAAAAATCAATAATGCCTTAAGGGCTGGAAGTCTTTCTTTTCAGAGTTCACAACAGCTAGGTTTATGGCCTATGTGGAAGAGTAAAGGCACAAATTATATGCAGATTGCCAACTTTCAGTATCGAATCGAAAATGCTGTATCCAGAGTTTACACAATCAATCTATCACGAAAACAACTTGGCCTTGGATCGGGCCCTTACCATCTTGAGGGTGTGTATGATCAAAGAAGGATAGGTCCAGATTATGCCGACAAAGACATACTTTCATTTCGTGTCTTTGTCCCACCTTTTGAATCATTTATATGCGCCGTCCAACCCGGTGAGTCTCCCCCAGAAACTAAATTAATAAACAATACTGATCCAAAAATAGTTTACAAAGGAGATTGGACATACAACCAAATGGCTTTGGTTAGTTTTAATCGAGATGAGCACTTTAGTGCAAATAAAGGTGATTATGCTGAATTTACATTTAATGGAAGTGGAATTTCTGTTCTTGGGACTAAAAGCGACAATCTGGGTTATGCAGATATTTTTCTGGATGGTAAAAAAGTTCATACCGTAGACGGATTTGCAGATTGGTCTAAAGAACCAGGTATTAAAACTTCTGCGCATTCTACAAAATACTTAAAAGATTACCTAAAATACGTCATCCCAGAAAAGCAAGTATTGTACTCTGTTTCAGGGCTTTCAAAAGGTTCACATACCATTAAAGTCAAAGTGAGTGGTACAAAACAAAATGAAGCATCTGATTATGGTGTTGTTATTGATGCTTTTGAACTAAAATCCCATTAAATTAGTTTTTCTTACAAATGGGCACGTTATTTTGATCAAGTTTCAGGATCAATTTGTAGATTAAAATATATTATGTAAAAATCAATAAAATGAGAAAACTAATTTTTATCCATTTTTTAATTGTAATCCAATTAAATGCACAAGAAAAAATATCTTTAAACCACCAAAAATGGGAGCTAAATTCATTTAAAGAAAATAGAGTTTTTATTTCAGAAAAAGAGGGGTTTTTTCTCGATAATATATCTGAACCTGAAATGTACCTTTATAAGCCACAAGGAAATTCTAGAACAGATAAAACTATGATCATTTGTCCTGGAGGAGGACTTTTTTTTAGTGCATATGAGAAAGAAGGAGTTATACTAGCAGAAAAATTAGCCTTAAATGGAATTACTGCAATAGTCTTGAAATACAGAACATATCCTAGAAAGGGCTCAGTAATAAATTGGGCAAACACAATATGGGATAAGCCCCAAATGGCTATAGACAGTGCTAAAATAATACTTCCATATTCTACAAAAGATGCTTTAACTGCTATTGAATTAATGAGAGAAAAATCAGCAAAATACAATATCAATCCTAATAAAATTGGACTAATGGGATTTTCGGCAGGAGGTGCAGTTACAATGGAAGCTGCGTATACTTCAACCACAAAAAATAAGCCAAATTTTATTGCTCCAATTTATGCTTGGATGGATATTGTTGATAAACAAAAAGTACCATTATATAAGCCTCAAGCATTTATTTCTTGTGCAAATGATGATGAGCTGGCGCCAGCAAGTGTTCAGATTTACCAAGATTGGATTCAGGCTGATGCGAAAGCAGAACTCCATATGTTTAGTGAAGGAGGTCACGGATATGGAATGAATAAAATGGATGGACCTGTTGATGGCTGGTCACAATTATTAATTGATTGGATTCTAGCGCTGTGATTAAGAAAATATTCAAATGGCCAATTCTCCTAATTACATAAAGGAATTCTTGACTCCTTAAATTAGGTTAACCCTTATTTTTTAATAATGATTGTAAAAATTCATTAAATAAAAATGTGTCCACCTTATGTTAATTTCATTTTTTAATAAATTTTAACTTTTTTTATCATTTTTGACTGTTTTTGATCATTTTTTGATCATTTTTGATCATTTTTGATCATTTTTGATCATTTTATGGTTATTTCTTGAATTTTATTTAAAATGCTCTTTACAACTCTTTAATCACTTTTTAATATTTTACATATATTAGTTTACTTTAATCAATAATCAATCAGAAATGAAAATCAAAACAATTTTTAAAATCAATATAGCGTTATTGTTCCTTCAAGCTCTCCCACTTTATATTTCATTATTTTCACCAGAATTTAAAATGATGCTTACTTCTGATGCTTTTGGTTCAGACCCATCACCAGATGCATTAATAATTTTCGAACAATTTGCTTTAGTGATAGGCTTACTAGTACTTGGGGTTATCTCCCTTATATATGGTTCACTATCCTTTAATGATATTAGCGTTTTAAAAAGATTATCATTCCTATTTTTTGCATTATCAGGATTTTTTGCTTTGCCTGATTTAATTAATGTTTTTACAGGACAGCCAACTGCTCCACTACCTGTAATAATTATGGGATTAGTAACCATGGGATTATTTTATTATGGCTCCAAAAAAGGAACTATCTAGATTATCCATATAACCCCCTTTTTAAGTCCATTTAGTTCGTTGGATATTGAAAATTATTATGCATAAATCAATCAAAATGAAAAAACTTTTATTAGCACCATTCATCTTCTTTCTATCATGTCAACAACCACAAAAAGTTTCTGAAAAAGAAGTAATGGACACATTTAATGAATTCTTTTTCTTATTAGATAATGATGTTGAAAAAATTAGAAACCATTTATCTAAGGACTTTATGATTTTTGAAGTAAAAAGAAAATGGAATACAGAGGAATTTATTGAGTTTGTAAAAGGATTTGGAAAATTTGAATCTAAAAGAAATTTTAGAAACATCAAGATAGACACTGATTTAAATTCTGCTCATATAAGTCTTGAACATTCTGGGGAATTTCAACTCGAAAAACCAACACCTGATGGAATAACATCTTTATCATATGAATGGCTAGAAAGCGCATATCTTGTTAAAGAAAAAGGTGAGCTAAAATTCAAGTTTTATTTTTCAGAACAAATCAATGATTGAATAGATGATTATATAGTCAATATATCGGATTTATTGATTCTTAGAAAAAAACAAGCATTTAGAAAATATTGAGTTCAGATATATTGAACTATTATTAAACTAATAAAATGAAAAAACTATTTCTTGTTTTAATATTTATACCATTAATTTCTTTGGGGCAATCCACATATAAATCATATTATGAAAATGGTAATTTAAAAGTTACAGGCGAGGGTTTTTTTGAGGAAATTAAGTGGAAAATTTCTGCAAAAAGTGGACTTAACCTAAGGGAAAGCCCAGATTTAAAATCAGAAAAAATGGCTAAAGTACCTTATGGAACATTTGTTTCTATAGAATCAGAGACTGATTTAAAATTAACAATAAGTGATACTGATAAAGAAACGGGAATCACAAAATCCATTCAAGGTAAATGGGTTAAAATAGCAGCTGAATTTTTTCTAGGTCCAGGTGATAAAGGTTACTATGAAGACTTAATAGAACCGTCTGGTGTTGAGGGATATGTTTTTGATGGGTTTCTTAAAGAAGAGAGATATTTAGTACATAAACCAGGTGTCTGGACTTATTACTTTGAATCAGGTGTTATAAATAAAGAAGTATTTTATTCAGAGGAAGGAGTTATCAAAAAGATAACTTACGACACTGATGGAGATATAAAAAAAATTGAAGAACACCAAGAAGATGACCCTTGGGGGAGTGACGTTATAGTAACTTTTTATAAAAATGGTAAAGTAAAAAATATGCAAGTGGTTGATACTGGTGGTGCTGTTGATATAACTTTTGACGAAAATGGAAATATCCTTGACGGGGGTTTAGGAATAGGCATGAACATTAATTTATCTAAAGACATTAAAGATTTTTATTTTACTCATCCGGAACTGGAAAAAAATAGAATTGAACTAGATCAAAAACCTGCTGCAAAACTGACTGAATTTAAAAATGGGCGTTGGATAAGTACAATTGATTTTCTTTCTGGAATTGAGATTAAAAACGGAAAGTGGATTATATTTTATAAAGGACGGGAGAGTTCTTCGAGTATTTACGATTTCAAAATACGAAGAGAATTCATACAGGAATCAGGTGCTTTATATAAGCCTCTTGAATATCTTACTTTAACAAATGATTCTGGTACTTTAGAATATTATATAATTCAATACAGTGACGAATTGTTAAGCTTAAGCTATATTGGGAGAGGAAATACACTTAGTTATAAACCTGAAAAATAAATTTTGATGAAAACTAATTCAATAATAATTTCTGAGAAAAAAAAAGTTTTAAAGTATAGTCCTAAAAATGATGCTTTTAAATGGGAATTAAATTTTAAACACAGAGTGACTGGAATATCTAGGATAGATGATTATGTATTTGTTACTACAAGTTCCAACTGGGGTAAACAATCTACAAACTTAATTTATTTTGAAAGTGGTGAAAAATTATGGACAAAAGATGAAATTTTTTATTCTATTCATATTATTGATGATTTAATAATTTATGCTAATAAGACAAAACATTTTTGTGGAATAAACTTGAAAACAGGTGTTAATATATTCAGTACAAAGTCGCCTTTTAAGTGGTGGGCTACTCCAAAAACAATGTTGTTAAATGGACAATTTTTTCTCTACACCTCAAATAAAGTATTTCTTTTAAATTTAAAAAATGGTTCTATATCTGAATCCAAACTACCAAATAAACTTGACCCTAAAGAGATTAGTTTAGTTTTAGATGAGTTTCAAATTAATATAAATAATTTACCTTCTGCAAATGGAGGTGGAGATGCCCATGCTTTCATTGGTGATGCTTCTGGGGGAGACTTTGGCGGTGGTGATGCTGGTGGTGGAGGGGATGCTGGTGGTGGAGGAGATGCTTAATCAACTGTTAATTACCAATACTATTTAGATTTTTTATATTTACAACTTAACAACTATAAATCAATTAAAATGAAAAAAATTTTACTAGGATCATTCATATTATTCTTGTCGTGTGCCCAACCCAATAAATCAGAGAAATCAAGTATTGAATGTAATCAAGACCCTGAATATTTTCTATTAAGACCTGAAGTTGAAAAAGCTTTTGGTTATTCTCACGCAGTAAAAATATGTAATCAAATTAAAATTTCTGGTGCAGTAAGTATGGATGATACTGCTAATCCAACTGCAATCGGAGATATGGAACAACAAATGATTAATTGTTATGCAGATTTAAAAAAGATATTAGAACATTATAATGCCTCATTTGATGATGTTGTAGTTGAGAATATTTTTACTACTGATATGAACAGTTTTTTAGAGGTTGCATCCTATAGAAACAAAATTTACACCAAACATTTTCCAACAGGTTCTTGGCTTGGAGTCAAGGAGTTGGCCTTCCCTGAGTTTATGATTGAAATTGAGTTAGAAGTGCATTTAAGTAATAATTAATCATTATAAATTTTTGAAACGAAGAAAATTTATAAAGGGAACAGCAACAGTATTTTCAGGACTTGGGCTTTCAGCTTTTTCCTCTACTAAAGGACAAGAAAGGAGATCTGAACAAACTTTTGAGACTTACGTAACTAAGGATCAGGAAAAAGTGTCTTATTATAGTAATGTTATCAAAGAAAAAATAAAAATAATCCATATCGCCGACACACATTTGTATATGGACGATGAAAGAGGGATCCCTTTTCTAAGTTATAGTAATCGGATGGCAAAAGCCTACAACCAAACAAAACATTTCAAAACAGGAGAAAAAACAAATCCAAAAAAAGCCTTTGAAGAAGCTCTTGCATTTTCCAAAGAGTCAAATGCTGATGTTATTACATTAATTGGTGATATTTTCAGTTTCCCGTCTGAACTGGCTATTGAATGGGTTATATCCAAAATAGAAGCTATAGGTATCCCCTATATTTATATTGCAGGTAATCATGATTGGCATTATGAGGGCATGAAAGGTAAATTAGATTTACTTCGTGATAAATGGATAAAAAAACGTTTAATGCCATTATATCAAGGGAATAATCCCTTAATGGCAGCATATGATATTAAGGGAGTTAGATTTATAGCCATTGATAATTCAACTTATGAAATAAATGATGAACAATTAAAATTCTTTTCTGAACAAGTTGAATCTGGATTACCTTTAATTTTATTAATTCATATTCCTATGTATGCACCCGGAAAGAAGATTTCTTTTGGTTGTGGAAATCCATTTTGGGGTGCAAAAACTGATCGCAATTTTGAATTAGAAAGACGCCCTAAATGGCCAGAAAATGGTCATACCAAAACAACATTTAAATTTTATAAAAAAGTATTTGATTCATCTAATTTATTAGGGATTTTTACTGGCCATATACATCGAGATTCTATTGAAATTATAAAGGGAAAACCTCAAATAGTTTCAGATGATAATGCAAGTGGAGCATATCTTGATATTGATTTTATGCCCTTGGGAAAAACAATTAAATAAAATTAATCATTGGCATTTACTCGTCTTTAAATTCAACCCTATTAAAACTATTGAGCATAATTACATATATTTAAATTGTGCAATTTATTAGTTTAAAAGATTATAAAAATGAAGAGTTTTGGAATGGTTTAACACATTTTACAGGGGTTATTCTTACGGTTATTGGTATCCCTTTATTATTCTATTTTGACAATAAATTAACAAGTCTAAGTACATTATCTATAATATTATTTTCTTTTGGCTTATTACTTGTCTATTCATCTTCATCTGTTTATCATTTTGTTTTAAACCCAAAGCTTAAAAAGAAATTTCAGATTCTTGACCACATTAGTATTTATTATCTCATTTTAGGTTCTTATGCACCTGTGTGTTTAATAACACTTTATGAATATTCAGGTATTAATATTTTTATTACGGTTCTGATCTTATCTATAATTGGAACTTTGATAAAACTTTTTTTCACAGGGAGATTCCAGATTTTCTCGCTTTTGTTATACCTAGCTATGGGTTGGCTAATTGTTATTGATATTAACTTTTTATTTGAACTATTAAACATTGAAGCAAAATTATTATTGATTATTGGCGGTCTATCTTACACTCTTGGAACTATTTTTTATTCTCTTGATAAGATTAAGTATTTCCATTCTATTTGGCATTTATTTGTTTTAGCAGGCTCAGTTTCGCATTATTTAATGATTTTATTGTACGTACTCTAAATCATTCATGTATTCGCTTTATTAAATAAGAGGACTTCTTTGTATATTGAACGATTATTAATCATAAACCAACTAAAATGAAAAAATTATTAATCCTTTTATTTTTATTACCTCTATTTGCATCTGCTCAAAATTTATATTGGTATGATGTTTTATTTGATATTCCAAACGAAAATAGAGCATCTGCTGAAACTTTAATAAATGATTATTATTCAAATATTGAAATCCCTTCAGATGTTTCAGTTACACTTTCAAGAATCCCATTGAAAGGAAATGATTTTAAAGGCACACATATTTTAAATATGTTTAGTTCTTCTTCGGAATCATTAGCAAATTTTAGAGGAACACTTACTGGGGAAAAATGGAATTTATATACCTCTGGATTGAGGGGTAAAATTAGAGGCGTTAGAGCTGTAGCTGGAAATGCACTAGCGTATACAAACATTGATAAAGTAGGGCCCATAGGACAGGCCTGGCTATTTAAAGTTCACGCTAAAGATAATGTCAAGTTTGTAAATGCATTTAATAAACTATTAAAAACCATGAAACCAAATGGGTTTTTAGCTACTGGACAATTTACCCATGGTACAGATGATGGAGAAAGTACTTTTGTTTATGGAACTTCAGAAGATTTAAATGAAGCATTCTCAGGAGGTCCTTCTAACAATAAAGAAGCTCAAGCTTTACAAACATTTTTTGAAGAGATTCATTTTGCTGAGTATTCCCAGACCTTTACCAGAGTTCTGGTAAAACAATACTAAAATAATTACCCTCCCAAGTGGAGGGTTTTTTATATTTTAGTTTTATTAACTGTAAATAAAATGAAAAAACTAATATCACTGATTATAGTCTTTATTTGCATTTGCTGTAAGCAATCCGATAAAAATTTAACAGTTCTTGACAATTCAGATTCCGAAGAAATTACATTTATTTTAGAGCTCAATACAAAGGGTAATTCAAAAGAAGATATAGAAGAATTTACACAATACCTATCTGATTTTATAGTAGAAAGAGAGCCATCTTCTGTTTATGGATATTATATTTCTGAAGATGGAAAAAAGGTAACCCTTATAGAAAGATATAATAATAGTCAAGATGGACTTAAGCATGGAGTTGATTTTATAAACGGTCCGAATTTTAATAGATTTTTTGAAATGTTTGAAATAGAGTCTTTCATCACTATTGGAAATGCTTCAGATGAATTTAAGAAGTTCGCATATGACAACGGATTTGTAATTGAATATAGAGAAACAATAGGTGGGTACGTAAGAAGATGACTTATTTAATTCGTGTTAGAAGGATATCATAAATATTTTTAATTGAAGGAGATAGTCTAACCT
>JBJKWV010000056.1:0-9227 GCA_045561915.1 Flavobacteriaceae bacterium | reverse complement strand
CGTGTTTTTAGAAATGAAGCAATTTCTTCAAGATCACATTGTATTTTTCACCAAATTGAGGGTTTATATATTGCTAAAGACGTTTCATTTGCTGATCTAAAACAAACTTTAAAATACTTTACAGAAGCATTGTTTGGAAATTCAAAAATCCGATTAAGACCATCTTACTTTCCTTTCACTGAGCCTAGTGCAGAAGTTGATATTTATTGGGGTTTAGACACAGAAACTGATTATCGTATAACCAAAGGCACAGGATGGCTAGAAATTATGGGTTGTGGGATGGTAGACCCCAATGTTCTTAAAAATTGTGATATTGACCCAGAGGAGTATTCAGGTTTTGCTTTTGGAATGGGAATTGAAAGAATCGCAATGTTACTATATCAGGTTAGCGATATCCGTCTATTTTTTGAAAATGATGTTCGCTTTTTGAAACAATTTAAGTCGACAATTTAGTTAAATATCTCAATTAAACTATAGTGAAATAAGATTACGAATCCGATTCCATAAAATAAACCAATTCGTAAAAATTTTTTTGAAGAATCAACCTGTTTTTTATGCAAAGACCATCCGATAGTAATCAACATAATTGATATAATACTTGCAATCGGGCGTTCAATCAGATAGAGACGAGTCTCACTATTTTTAATTACTCCCATACCTAAATCAGACCATTTGTGAAACCGTGGTGAAACAAAATACAGTATTAGGCTGATAGAGAGCTGTATATGAGAAAAGATAAGTGCAAATAGACTTATTCTAAGATCTTTTATGACAAAATTTTTACTAAATACTTTTCCATAAATTGAGTTTAATATTGCCATTAAAATTATTAGAAAAGTAAAAAAATTCCAGTAAGAGTGTACAATTTTAATTATATCATACATATCAATATTTTTTACTAAAAATACTTTATTTACCTAAATATATTTTACACTTAATATAAATAAGAATTACTAATTTTTTGCTTTTCCTGAACAAAACTAAAACCTTATTTTAGGTAAAAATAAAATTATAAATATGAAAAAATTAATCTTATTATCATTCCTAATCACTACAAGCTGTGTGGAAATTTCAAAAAAAGAAGTAGCTAAGCCTAAATTTGGTCTTGTCATTCATGGAGGTGCAGGAACAATTTTAAGAAAAAATATGACTTTAGAAAAAGAAGAAAAATATAGAGCCGTTCTAGCTGAAGCTATTCAAGTGGGACATGGAATTTTAAAAAGGGGGGGGAGTAGCCAAGAGGCTGTAGAAAAAACTATAAATATTATGGAAGACTCTCCATTGTTTAATGCAGGAAAAGGTGCAGTATTAAATTCTAATGCTTCAATAGAGTTAGACGCATCCTTTATGGAAGGTAAGTCATTAGGTGCAGGAGCAATCTCTGGTGTAAGAACGGTCAAAAATCCTATTTCAGCAGCAATAAAAGTAATGGAAGCTTCTCCTCACGTAATGTTATCTGGTTCTGGTGCTGATGCTTTCGCAAATGAGCAAGGTTTAGAAATTGTATCCCCAGAGTATTTCTTAACAGAAAGAAGAATTAATGCTTTAAAAGAAGTACAGAAAGCATCTTCTATAAGTAAAACAAATCATAAATATCAGAGTAATGACTTTATTAATCAACAGCGTTATGGAACTGTAGGATGTGTTGCCTTGGATATTTATGGAAATCTTGCTGCAGGAACATCTACAGGAGGTATGACAAATAAAAAATGGAATCGTATAGGTGATGCTCCAATTATTGGAGCAGGAACTTATGCTAATAATGCAACATGTGCAATTTCTTCAACAGGATGGGGTGAGTTTTTTATTCGTACAGTTGTTGCTCACGACATTTCTGCTCTAATGGAATATAAAAAACTTTCCATCCAAGATGCTGCTTATGAGGTAATTCACAATAAAGTTGCCAAACTAGGTGGAGATGGAGGTGTAATTGGAATTGATAGTAAAGGGAACATGATGATGGAAATGAATACTCCAGGAATGTATCGTGCAAAAATGGATGCTTCGGGTAAGCTAGAAGTTAAAATATATGAGGGTGAATAAAGGCTTAACATTATACCTTAATTTTATATAATATCCTTTAAAAATATGAATTACTTCTATTTATGCTTGAATCTAAGAGCAATTTGGGATGAAAAATTATATAATTAATCTTTATTAATGGAAGAATTTACCGTTACAGAGCAGAGAAAAATTATTCATATTGATATGGATGCTTTTTTTGCTTCTGTGGAACAGCTAGATCACCCAGAATTAAGAGGAAAACCAATTGCTGTCGGAGGTTCTAGCTCAAGAGGTGTTGTTGCTGCAGCAAGTTATGAAGCTAGAGTTTATGGAGTTCGAAGTGCGATGAGCGGAATTGTTGCTAAAAAACTTTGTCCGCATTTGATATTTACAAAGCCACGTTTTGAAAGATATAAAGATATTTCAAAGCAAATTCAAGGAATATTTTTAGAATATACATCAATGGTTGAGCCCCTTTCTTTAGACGAAGCATTTCTTGATGTTTCTGGTTACCCATCTGCTACACTTATTGCTGAAGAAATAAGGAGTAAAATAAAAATTGAAACTGGTTTGACAGCATCAGCTGGAATATCAATAAATAAATTTCTATCCAAGATAGCTAGTGATTGGAATAAACCTGATGGTCAAAAGACTCTTCCTCCAGGAGATGTTTCAAAGTTTTTGGAATCACTAGATGTAAAAAAATTTCATGGGATTGGTAAAAAAACAAAACTCAAAATGTATCAACTAGGAATATTCAATGGTAAAGATCTAAAAAAACAAACAGAAGATTTTTTAAATTTCCATTTTGGAAAAGCAGGGAAATATTATTATGAGGTAGCTAGAGGAGTTCATAACAGTCCTGTTAAACCAGAACGTATTCCAAAATCTGTAGGCGTAGAAAGAACTTTTGAAAAAAATTTGAGTAGTGAACTTTTCTTGGTGGAGAAATTAGAAAGTTTAGCAGACCAACTAGAAAAAAGACTTTTAAAAAACAAATTGTCAGGTAAAACTGTCACACTTAAAATTAAGTATAGCGATTTTAAACAGCAAACAAGAAGTAAAACGGGAAACTTATATTTATCAAATAAAGATTTAATATTAGAGCGAGTAAAAGATTTACTATATCAAGAAGAATTATCTAATTCAGTTCGATTGATAGGGATTTCTTTGTCTAGCCTGAATACCTTAAGAGTTGAAAACAAAACTAAATTATCAAAAAAACCTTCACAATTGAGCCTCCCTTTTTAGATAGTTGTTACGCGAAGGGTATTTACCATACCTTTTGATTTTATTGGCATAGCAGTCAAATTTATCACGAAATCATCTTTTTCTACGTATCCTTTTTCTTCAGCAATATCATTTATTTCTTCAATAGTTTTATCAGTACTATTAAAGTTGTCATAATAAAAAGTTTTTACTCCCCATAACAAACTTAACTGATTTAAAATCCTTTTATTAGAGGTAAAAACTAAGATATGTGATTGAGGTCGCCAGGCAGAAATTTGAAATGCAGTGTAGCCGCTATTCGTAAGAGTACTTACCGCTTTAGCTGAGATATCATTAGCCAAAAGTGCTGCATGATAGCAAATGGATTTTGTGATAAATCTTTTTGTTCGAATCTTAGGGGGACTTTGAGGGACATTTATTAATTCTGAATTTTCAACAGATATTAAAATATTATTCATTGTATTGATTACTTCTACTGGATATTTTCCCACAGAAGTCTCGCCTGAGAGCATTACAGCATCTGCACCATCCATTACAGAATTTGCAACATCATTTACTTCCGCCCTGGTAGGAGTTAAACTTTCGATCATGGTCTCCATCATCTGAGTTGCTATTATAATTGGAATTCGAGATTTTTTGGCTAAACGCACCAAACGTTTTTGAATTAAAGGTACTTCTTGCGCAGGAACTTCAACTCCAAGATCACCTCTTGCTACCATTAATCCGTCTGAATAGGCAATTATCTTGTCTATATTTTCAATTGCTTCTGGCTTTTCAATTTTAGCAATAATTGGTATTTTTATATCAATATGTTTTGCCATTAAATTTTTTAAATCAATAATGTCTTGACTAAAACGAACAAAAGAAAGAGCAATCCAATCAATATCTTGTGTAAACATATACTCAGCATCTTGAATATCTTTTTCAGTTAAAGCTGGAAGAGAAATATTTGTATTAGGAAGGTTAACTCCTTTTTTTGATTTAAAATCTCCTCCTTGGATCACTTTAGCTTCAACCTCATTTTTTTTATTTGTGGAAATAACCTCGAATATTAACTTTCCATCATCTAATAAAATTCTCTCTCCTTTCGAAACGTCTTTTGGAAAGTTTTTGTAGTTCATGTAAGCCTTTTTAGAATTTCCTATAAAAGGTTTTTTAGTTGAGAATATTACTCGATCACCAGGTTTTAAAAAAGAACCTTCTTTAATCTCACCAATTCTTAGCTTAGGGCCTTGTAGATCACCCATAATAGCCGTATTGGTATTAAGCTTTACATCTACCTTCCTGATCATCTTTATGCGATCAGAAACATTCTTATAATCAGCATGAGAGAAGTTAACACGAAAAACATTGACTCCACTGAGAATCATTTTTTCGATTGTATCTTCTGAGGAGGTAGCAGGGCCTAATGTTGCTACAATTTTTGTTTTTTTAATAAAATCCATTAATCAAATATTAAATTCATTCGGGTTTTATTGTTTGGATAAATGTTGTACGCCATCACAACCATTGAAAAATTATTTAATTGAATTTTAATGGCTTTTAGTATTTCAAAATGAGTAGATTTTATAAAAAAATCAGCGCCTTTAAATTCTGGAATTAAATATACTTCATTTCTTTCAGGGAATTCAAATAAACTTTTGCTATTTGCTTCAGAATAAGAACTTTCATTTATGAATTTATTTGAAATTAAATGGCACCTTAACTCAGAATATAAATCCTTCCACTCGAATAAAGAATAACTCCCTTTATTTTTTTCGCTAATAAAATCTTTTTTGCGTTTTAATAATATTTTATTTTGTTTGTTAACATAATATGCTAATTGATATGCTTCTAGTGTTGAATGAATAGCAATGAAGTATTCATCTGAAGGACCTTCTTCAATTTTTAGCTTATAAATCTTATTTGCCATTATAAGCATGAATTGGCTTTGGTGCAATTTTTAAAATTCGTGTTGCTATCTTAGCAGCTTTCTCTTCAGCTTTCTTCTTTGACTTAGCTTTTGATTTTGCTAATAATTCATCATCCAAAAGTATTTTCGCACAGTAACATACTTTTGGGTCTAAACCAAAATCATCTTGAATTATGAATTTTATTTCTTTCTTTTCTTTTTGCCCCCATTCAATTAAAAATGCTTTGTAACTCAATACTAAATTGTCTAAACTGGACATGTCAATAAATGGCTTGATGATTTCTTTTATGACATAACTCTTTGTTTTTCCGTATCCTATATCCACAAATATTGCACCAATTAAAGATTCTAGAAGATTACCATGTATATCATCACCAAAATTTTTATTGCTTTTAGATATTTGGGCTAACTCAAAAAGTCCCATTTCTTTACTAATTTGATTTAGTTTAGTTCGACTAACAATTTTTGCACGCAACTTTGTTAAATTCCCTTCTTTAGCTTTTGGGTAATAAAAGTATAAATATTCTGCAACAACAGCTGTTAACAGTGCATCTCCAAGAAACTCTAAGCGTTCAAAATTTATGGCTTTACCATTTGAATCTTTTAAATTGAGAGAACTATGAGTAAATGCTTCTTCATATATCTTTTTATTAAAAACTCTAAAACCTAATTTTTGCTGGATTTGGACAAAAAAATTCCCGGATGTTGCCATTCGGGAATTAAATATGTAATTAAAAATATTCACACCATTAAATTAGTTTAATTTTTTAAACAATACACATGCATTATGTCCTCCAAAACCGAAAGTGTTGGATAAGGCAATATTAACAGTTCTTTTTTGAGCCTTTCCAAATGTGAAATTGATTTTTTGATCAATATCTTCATCTGGTGTTTTGTGGTTAATAGTTGGCGGAACAATTCCATTTTTAATTGCCATTATTGAGGCTATGGCTTCAATTGCTCCTGCAGCTCCTAAAAGATGGCCAGTCATAGATTTAGTTGAATTAATATTCATTTTATAAGCATGATTTTTAAATACTTTAACTATGGCATTTGATTCGGCTACATCACCAAGAGGAGTTGAAGTTCCATGCATATTAATTATGTCAACTTCCTCAGTATTAATTTCAGCATCTTTAAGACAATTTTCCATCACCTTTACAGCTCCTAGACCTTCGGGATGAGGTGCTGTCATGTGATGTGCATCGGCAGAAAGTCCACCTCCTGCCAATTCAGCGTAAATAGTTGCACCTCTTTTTACAGCATGTTCGTAGGACTCCAAAATCAGAGCTCCGGCTCCTTCACCCAAAACAAAACCATCACGGTCTTTATCAAATGGACGTGAGGCAGATTTAGGGTCGTTATTTCTTTTTGAAAGAGCATGCATTGCATTAAATCCTCCAATACCTGCTTTGGTAATAGCAGCTTCAGATCCACCAGTAACAATAATATCTGAATAACCCAAGCGAATATAATTTAGTGCATCAATCATTGCGTTTGATGCCGAAGCACATGCAGAAACGGTGGCAAAGTTTGGCCCTTTAAATCCATATTTTATAGAAATTAAACCTGGAGCTATATCTGCTATCATCTTAGGAATAAAGAATGGATTAAACCTAGGGTTTTCGTTCCCTGCTGAAAAATTGAGAACTTCATTTTGAAAGGTTTCTAAACCTCCAATACCAGCACCCCAAATAACTCCAACGCGATCTTTATCAATTTTATCCAATGGAATTTGGGCATCTTCAATAGCTTCTGCGACAGAAACTAATGCGTATTGCGCAAAGCGATCATACTTTCTAGATTCCTTTCTATCGAAGTGATCTAATGGATCAAAGTTTTTAAGTTCACAAGCGAATTGTGTTTTAAATAAAGAAGGATCAAAGTAGGAAATACGATCAGCGCCACTTTTTCCAGATAATAGACCCTCCCAATAAGCTGGGAGGGTATTGCCAATTGGCGTAAGGGCACCCAATCCGGTAACTACTACACGTCTTGGTTTCATGAAACTTCTTTAGTCTATTTGTTCAATGAATTTGATTGCTTGACCGACAGTTGCAATATTTTCGGCCTGATCGTCCGGAATTTGAATATCAAATTCTTTTTCGAACTCCATAATCAATTCGACTGTATCTAGTGAGTCTGCACCTAAGTCATTAGTGAAACTTGCATCATCTACAACTTCATTTTCGTCTACACCTAATTTATCAACTATAATGGCTTTTACTCTTGATGAAATATCTGACATAATAAATCTTTGTTTAAGTTTAAAGTGTCAACAAAAATATAAAACTTTAAAGGAATTAGACTGATTAGGATTGAATATTAACCTTAATTTTAAAATGTATTTATAGTAATAGCTATTTAAACTTAGATATTCACTATGTTTTTTTATCACAAATGGCAAAAAGAATTATATTAATAGCATCTGGGAATGGTTCTAACGTTGAGAATATATGTAGCTTTTTTGAAAAAGACCAAAAAATTTTTGTTGTAGGTGTTTACACAAATAACCCAAAAGCAAAAGTAATTGATAGAGTTTTTCGTTTTGGTATAAAAACTAAGGTGTTTGATAAAAAAGCTTTTACAAATGGGGAATTGATTAGTATAATTAAAAAACAAAAACCTAATCTAATAGTTTTAGCAGGATTTTTATGGAAAATTGGATCTGATTGGCTGAATGAATTTCCATGTAAGATAATTAATATACATCCTGCCTTATTGCCTAAATATGGAGGTAAAGGGATGTATGGAAAACACGTACATAGGGCAGTAAAAAATAATAATGAAAAAGAAACGGGAATTACTATTCATTATGTAAATGAATCGTATGATGAGGGAGCAATAATTTTTCAATCAAGAGTTAAAATTGATAATGAAGATTCAATAGACACGATAGCTTCAAAAGTACATGAACTTGAGCATGCTAATTTCCCTAAAGTTATTCATCGTTTATTAAATAAGGAAAACTAGTGAAAGCCAAGTCGGTATATCTATACACTGATGGATCATCTCTTGGGAATCCAGGACCAGGAGGCTATGGGATTATTTTGGAATGGGTAGGCATGTCATATGTAAAAGAATTTTCAGCTGGATTTTCCCGAACTACCAATAATCGTATGGAGTTATTGGCTGTAATTAAAGGACTTGAATTACTTAAAAACCCAGAGATGGAGGTAGTAGTCTATTCGGATTCTAAATATGTAGTCGATGCCGTGGAAAAAAAATGGTTGTTTGATTGGGAGAAAAAACATTTTAAGGGAAAAAAGAACGCCGATCTTTGGGAAAGATTCTTAAAGGTTTACAGAAAACATAAGATTTATTTTCAATGGATTAAGGGTCATAATAAGCATCCTCAAAATGAGCGCTGTGATGAATTAGCAGTAAAAGCAGCGAAAGGAAATAATTTATCGCAAGATCAAGTTTTTGAACAAAGAGAAAAAAAATGAATCTCAACATAAAAAATATTCAAAGTCTTTTGCAAATGTTTTTATTAAAACACCAATAAGGAACTAGAGTTTTTTATTTTTGTAATATGAATAACAAACTTCTTGTTGTTGGAACCATGGCATATGATTCTATTGAATCTCCTTTTGGTAAAACAGGAAAAATTTTAGGTGGATGTGCAACATATATTGGTTTGGCAGCTTCACAATTCAAAACCTCTTGTACTTTAGTTTCAGTTGTTGGAGATGATTTTAAAAAATCTTATATTGATTTACTAAAGTCAAAAGGTATCGATCTTTCTGGCGTTGAATTTATTTCTGGTGAAAAAACCTTTTTTTGGAAAGGAAAATATCATAACGATTTAAACTCAAGAACTACACTAGATACCCAGCTTAATGTTTTGACTAAATTCAAACCTAAGGTTCCAGATAATTTTAAAAATGCCAGTATTGTACTTCTCGGAAATTTAGACCCCAATTTACAAGGGGATGTTCTAAGTCAAACGAATAATCCTAAATTAGTCATAATGGACACTATGAATTTTTGGATTGATAGTTATCGAGATAAATTAGATGAGGTAATTTCGAAAGTAGATGTTTTTTCTTTAAACGATGAGGAGGCTCGTCAAATTACT
>JBJKWV010000055.1:0-9348 GCA_045561915.1 Flavobacteriaceae bacterium | reverse complement strand
CTTTGTCAAAAGAACATCCTTATCGACAATGGTTTCAAGAAGGTGAATATATTAAAGGTTTCATAAAAAATATAAAAGAACCTTTTAATATTCCTAGACAAATTATACCAAAATCTTATTTTCAAACAGGAGATATAGAAATAATAAGGCGTTCTACCATTTTAAAAGGATCAATTTCTGGAGAAAACGTACTACCCCTGATTATTAAACATAGCCAAATTTTAGATATTGATTCTGAACAAGATTGGGAAAATGCAGAAAAGAGTTGATATAAGCAGAATTATATATGGTACTGCAAAGCTGGGAGATTCTTCATATGGCCTTTCAAAGGATAATAAATTAACTACTGATGAAAGAGTTAATTTACTAAATGACATTTTAGAATTAGGAATTACAAGATTTGATACCTCACCTAAATATAAAGAAGCAGAAAAATATTTAGGGGAAATTATTTCAAAGTCAAAAATAAATATTTTAGTGGATTCAAAAATCGTTGATTTAAGGCCTAATGATGTTAAAAATGAAAAATTTATTATTCAGCAAGTTGAGAAATCAATAAAAAAACTTAGAATTCGAAATCTAAATGTTCTTTATTTACATCAAAATGAGTTAGAAATTTTAAGTGATAAATATGTTCAAAGGGGGCTTAAAAAAGTTTTAGATTTGGGATTATCAAAAAAAATAGGAATTTCAGTTTACAATCATACTGAGCTTGATTATGGAATCAATAGTGAATTATTCGATGTGATTCAGGCTCCAATAAACATATTGAATGATTCATTTTTCAGAAGGTTTAAAAGAAAGAATAAATTTTCAAACAAAGAATTAGTGGCAAGATCAATTTTTATCCAAGGGGCTTTATTTAGTAAAAATTCCAATGGAATTGAAAAACTAAATTTGGAATTACATAAAAAAATTAAATTATTAAAAAGTATTTGTGAAGAAAATAAAACTACGATAGAAAATGAAGCCAAATACTCTGTTTTTAAGTTAAGTAATTTGTCAGTTATTCAATCAAGCCTATCAATTGATAATATTAAATCAAATACAACTTATAATTTAAATAAATATAATAGTATTGTTCAGGAACAAATCGAAGTTATGAAGGACACCGAATATTCATACACTAACCCAAGAAATTGGAAAATATGATAATTACCAACTATTATATAAATTAGTTGATCAAATCTGCTTATTCTGACTTATTTTAATGTAATTGTAAAATACCTTTCTAGTAAAGAATAAGGGTAAAAAGAAAATTGTATTCTTCCCAAAAAGCACTATATTTGCCGACCAATTAATTGATAAATGTACGCAATAGTAGAAATAGCAGGGCAACAATTTAAAGTTGTTAAAGACCAAAAGCTTTTTGTACATCGTTTAGCAGATAAAGAGGGGTCAAAAGTATCTTTTGATAAAGTTTTTTTGCTAGATGACGGCCAAAAAGTTTCCATTGGCGCCCCGGCTGTCACGGGAGCCTCCGTAGAGGCAAAAGTGGTCAGTCATCTTAAAGGTGACAAAGTAATCGTCTTCAAGAAAAAACGACGTAAAGGATATCGGGTAAAAAATGGACATCGTCAAGCACTTACCGAGTTGGTGATTGAAAAAATTCAAGCTAGCGGGACAAAATCTAAGAAAGCAGCTGAACCTGCAAAGCCCAAAAAAGAAACAAAAGCTATCACGATTGATAAAAAAGTGGGTTCAAAAAAACCAGCTTCAAAAAAAGAAGCTTCTAAAACTGATAAAAAAGATTTAACCAGTTTGACTGTTACACAGCTTAAATCTGAAGTAAAAAAAAGAGGTATTGAGGGGATCTCTACTATGAAAAAAGCGGACTTAATAAAAGCATTAAACAAATAATAAAATCTAATTATCATGGCACATAAAAAAGGAGTAGGAAGTTCCAAAAATGGAAGGGAATCTGAATCTAAAAGACTTGGTGTTAAGATTTTTGGCGGACAAGCAGCTCGAGCTGGGAATATTATTATCAGACAACGTGGAACTGCACATAACCCAGGAGAAAATGTTTATTTAGGAAAGGATCATACGCTTCATGCACGAGTAGATGGAGTTGTAAAATTTACGAAGAAGAAAGACAATAAATCTTTTGTATCTGTTGTTCCATTCGATGCATAGTTGTTTTGACATCCTTACCTTAAAATAGAAAAACCCACTTATTTAAGTGGGTTTTTTATGCCTAATTTTTATTTGAATTTAACATACATACAAGGCTTTAATATCTATAGTATTCTGGTTTATAAGGGCCTTTAGTTGATACGCCTATATACTCAGCTTGTTCGGGGGAAAGCCCCTCTAGCTCAACGCCTAGGTGATCTAAATGAAGGGCAGCTACTTTTTCGTCTAAATGCTTAGGTAGCATATAAACTCTATTTTCGTATTGATCTGAACGTTGCCACAATTCTATTTGAGCTAAAGTTTGATTAGTAAAGGAGTTACTCATCACAAAACTTGGATGACCTGTAGCACAACCTAAATTCACTAACCTTCCTTCTGCTAATACAATGATTTGTTTATCATCTTCTAAAGTGTAAAGATCAACTTGTGGTTTAATTTCTGATTTAGTATGTCCGTAGTTTTCATTTAGCCAAGCTATGTCAATCTCATTATCAAAGTGACCAATGTTACAAACAATGGCCTTGTCTTTCATTGCTAAAAAATATTCTTTCTTCAAAATATCTTTATTTCCGGTAGCAGTACACACAATATCAGTATTCGATATAACACTAGATAATTTTTTTACTTCAAAACCATCCATTGCTGCTTGGAGTGCACAAATGGGGTCTATTTCTGTTATGGTAACAATGGCTCCAGCTCCTTGAAAAGAGGCTGCAGTTCCTTTTCCAACATCTCCATAACCGCAAACTACGACACGTTTTCCAGCAAGCATAATATCTGTTGCACGGCGAACTGCATCAACGGCACTTTCTTTGCATCCGTATTTGTTATCAAATTTTGATTTAGTAACAGAATCATTTACATTAATTGCGGGTATTGGGAGGGTTCCATTTTTAACGCGCTCATATAGTCTGTGGACACCTGTTGTTGTTTCTTCTGAAAGCCCACGAACTTCATTTACTAATTGTGGGTATTTATCTAACACCATATTAGTTAGATCACCCCCATCATCCAAAATCATATTTAGAGGCTTTTGATCATTTCCAAAATGAAGGGTTTGTTCTATACACCAATCAAATTCCTCTTCGTTCATGCCTTTCCAGGCATAAACAGGAATTCCAGCAGCAGCAATAGCAGAGGCGGCATGGTCTTGAGTAGAAAAAATATTACAAGAACTCCATGTTACTTCAGCTCCCAGTGCAACTAAAGTCTCAATAAGGACAGCAGTTTGGATTGTCATGTGAAGGCAACCAGCAATTCGTGCTCCTTTTAGGGGTTGTTCTTTAGAAAATTCTTTTCTTAATGCCATTAATCCAGGCATTTCTTTCTCTGCTAGTAAAATTTCTTTACGCCCCCATTCTGCAAGTGAAATATCTTTTACTTTATATGGCAAGTATTTGGATGTTTTAGACTCCATAATTGTACCTTTATGTTTTTACAAGTACAAAAATACAACCTTTCTAGATGATTTCAAATGCCTCTTTTTTACAATGAAAATATAGAATTGACGACTCAAATTGGATTGTGGAAAATTAATGAGTCTGAAAGTGAACTCGCTAACGGTTTGGAACTTTCTAAAGATGCTTTAATTAGATTATCTAAACGAAGGAGTAAAGTTCATAGGAAAGGTTATTTAGCGATCAGAAAACTACTAAAAAGCCATAATATTCAACCTTTAAATCACAAATATGATAAAAATGGTGCACCTTATCTAACCGACGGCAGACACCTTTCTATAAGTCATTCCAAAGATATCGCTGCAATTGCAATTTCCTCTAAACCAGTAGGAGTTGATCTAGAATTTTTTCATGAAAAAATTGTTAGTATTGCACCTCGATTTTTACATCCAAAAGAGTCTTCGGATTTAAAAAAAAATAAGGACATCCATTATCTTTCTCAGATTTGGACCGCAAAAGAAGCACTATATAAAGCCTTTCGAAAACCTGGATTAAATTTTAGCAAACAAATATTAATTGATCAACTTGAAGACAACTCAAAGGAAGGGATTGGGGCAATTATTTACAAAAATAGTATTAAAAAATATAAATTACACTTTAGATACTTTGATGGCTTTTGTTTAAGCCTTGCAACAACAAAAAATAACAAATGAAAATTTCCATAGAATTAACTTTGACTCCTTTAAAAAAAGACTTTATACCAACAATAAAATCATTTATATTACAACTTAGATCTCTCGGGTTTATAATAAAAGAGAACCCTCTAAGTACACAAGTATATGGCGATTTTGATTCTATAATGCAAGGCCTTTTGCCCCTTATTCGCAAAACATTCAAGGAAGAGAATTCAGTAATGTTACATTTAAAAATGGTCAAAGGCGATCGTAGTAATTATGAACCCAATTTTTGAATTTTTAATTAGTCCCTATGAAAATTATCAGACTCTAGACATCGCTTTAGAAGCGACTGCAGTAATATTGGGACTTCTTAGTGTTTATTTTGCTAAACGCGATCAAATTGCCGTGTATCCATCAGGAATGATTTCTACAGCAATATTTGTTTATTTATTATTCAAAGCCAATCTTTTAGGGGATATGCTCATAAATGCTTATTTCTTTCTGGTGAGTATATATGGCTGGTATTTCTGGCAGAATAAAAAAAAGAAAAAGTCTGAAAACCCAATTTCTAAAATGGATCCATTTGAAAGAAAATGGTGGAGACTTTTTTTTATATTAATTCTTTTTTTTGTTGCTGGTGTTTATAATTTTTTTGACAAATGGAATGATTGGTCAGCACCTGTAGATTGTTTTACCACAGCCTTATTTTTTCTTGGTATGTGGTTTATGGCTAGAAAAAGAATTGAACACTGGATTTTTTGGATTGTCGGGGATATTATCTCAATCCCACTTTATTTATACAAAGGGTTGGGCCTTACAAGTATTCAATATCTTATTTTTACCCTAATTGCTATCTTTGGATATATCCAATGGAAAAAAATATACATCAGCAAAAAAGCGCCTGTTTAAGGATTGTTTTATATGGACCTGAGTCTACAGGAAAAACAACTCTAGCTAGATCTTTGGCTGAGCGTTATAAAACTGAATGGGTACCTGAATTCGCAAGAAATTATCTTCAAATAAAATGGGATAAAAAAAAACAAGTTTGCACTTTAAACGATCTCTTTATTATTGCGAAAGGTCAAATAAAACATGAAAATGATCTTGTAAAAAATGCTAACCAATTTCTTTTTTGTGACACTAATATTTTGGTTACAAAAGCTTGGTCAGAGACTCATTTTGATGGTTATTGTTCTCCTGAAATACAGCATTGGGTAGATACTTTTAAATACGATCATTATTTTTTGACCGACATTGATGTCCCTTGGAAACATGACGATTTGAGAGATAGTCCAAACAACAGAAATGAGATGTTCCATTATTTTGAAAGTCTTTTAAAAAAAGAAAAGTTATCGTATACATTATTAACAGGAAATTTAAAAAGGCGACTAAAAAAAGCTGAAGAAATACTAAAAATGTTAAAAAATAATATTAGTTAAAACTTTTTATAGCAATTAAATAATAAGATTTTCTCAGTTTATTTTAAAGGATATTATTTTTTTAATTAACTTTGAAATCAATCTCAAAGGGGTGCCAAAATGGCTGAGATCATACCCAAAGAACCTGGGCAGGTAATGCTGCCAAGGGAATATTAAAATTATTTAACCGACAAATAATAGCCCCTTTTATTTGGATAAATCTATTCAAATGAAACCTATATCGTTAACACTTATATTAATTTTAACTACAATAAACCTCTTAGCACAAGAATCGAATTCTAAGATGGCTATTGATTCCCTTTCATTAATTAGTTTAGAAGAAGTACTACTTATTGGTATTCGGGCTGGTGAAGATAGCCCAGTTACTTTTACAAATATTACACGTGAAGATTTAAATCCAAGAAACTTAGGGCAAGATATTCCCATTTTACTTAATTACCTTCCAGGAGTTGTAACAACAAGCGATGCTGGAGCGGGTATAGGATATACAGGAATTCGTGTAAGAGGTAGTGATGCGACTCGTGTAAATGTTACCATAAATGGAATCCCATATAATGATTCAGAATCTCAAGGAACCTTTTGGGTAAATCTCCCTGATTTTGCTTCCTCTGTTGATGCCATTCAACTTCAACGTGGCGTAGGCACTTCTACAAATGGATCAGGGGCTTTTGGAGCCAGTTTAAATTTAAAAACGGAAGCTGTACAAGAAGATGCGTTTGCTTCTATTGCTTCTAGTTTAGGGAGTTTTCGTTCATTAAAAAACACATTACAATTTTCATCAGGAACACTAAATAATACTTTTACGCTTTCTGGACGGTTATCTCAAATTAACTCGAATGGCTATATAGACCGGGCCTCTTCAGATTTAGATGCGTATTTCTTTCAAGGAACTTTTAAAGATGAGAATACTCTTATAAAAGCTCTTGTGTTTGGGGGACAAGAGATCACTTATCAATCTTGGTATGGTATAGATGCATTAACACTTGAATCAAATAGAACATACAACCCTGCAGGAGAAATATATGATGAAAGTGGCAATCTAGTATCATTCTACGACAATCAGGTAGATAATTACAGTCAAGAACATTATCAATTTCACTGGAATGAAAGATTAAATTCAGTATGGAACTCCGCTGTTGGGTTAAATTATACTCATGGGAGTGGATATTATGAAGAATACAATGACTTATGGTTTAATCAAAATATCAGTTTTGCTGGTAATACTAGCTTTCAATATCTTCAACTAAATCCATTGAAAGTTGGTAATGCCTCGATTACTGATTCTGAGAATATCACACAAAAGTGGCTTGATAATGATTATTATGTTGTCACTTTAGGGTTAAATTATCAAACCGATGTTACAACTTTAAATTTTGGAGGACTATACAGTAAGTATGTTGGTGATCACTTTGGAAATCTTATCTGGGGACAGAAAATAGGTGATACAAGTCCAAATCACAAATTTTACGAAAACCGAGGGGTTAAAACTGAAGGTAGCTTTTTTGCTAAATTATCACATACATTTTCTAATAAGTTTACCAGTTTTTTAGATTTACAAGTGCGTTCAATTAATTATGTAGTAACTGGAATAATTGCTGGGCCAAATTCTTTTTCAGTAGACGACAATTTTTTATTTTTTAATCCCAAAGCAGGGCTCACTTATAAATTAAGTCCGAAGGGGAATCTATATTTTTCTTATTCTAAAGCACAGAGAGAACCTAACAGAACTGATTATGAAAATGGAATCCCCAAGCCGGAAAAATTAGATGACTTTGAACTTGGCTGGCGTTTTAAGACCTCAAATCTCCAAGCACAAACTAATGTTTATTGGATGGAATATAAAGACCAATTAGTATTAACTGGTGCAATTGATGAAGTTGGAGCTCCGATTCGACAAAATGTTGGTAAAAGTCGCCGTGTTGGAATAGAATTAGACTTCAAAGTTAGACTTAATTCGAACTGGTTGTGGCAACCAAATATTGCATTTAGCAGTAATCAAAATTTAGATTTTTATTTTAATCGCGATGGAGTTTTAAAGGACCTGGGTAAAACACAACTGGCATATTCCCCAAAATTTGTTGGTGGTAGTGCTATTGTTTTTGCAACTTCAACAGGGGTTCAAATAGGATTTTTATCTAAATATGTTTCGAGGCAGTATATGGGGAATATTGACTCAGAAAATTCAACTTTAGATGCCTATTTTGTAAACGATTTAAATGCAGTATTTACTTGGAACCCTAACAAATGGCTTTCAGAAATTCAGTGTTCCTTTATTATTAATAATATTTTTAATATTAAATATGAATCTAATGGATATTTCTATACTTATGATGATGATTTTTCTACACCAGGACAAGTAAAAACTATTGAAGGGGCAGGATATTATCCACAGGCAGGAATAAATTTTTTAACAGGATTAAGTCTTCGGTTCTAGAATCTATAACTAAAAATTAATCGGGCGATAATATGATTAAAATCTCCCTCAGGATCAGAATTGAGAATCTGTTGGCCAATTAGTGTGATCTTTACTTTTTTATTGTATTCTAAACCAAATTCTAAACCATAACCATAGGAAAAAGGGTCTAACTGATCGTTAAAAAATGTTTTTATATTTTCCTCAGATATTTGATGAAAAATTAAACTGGGGAAGGTCCAAAAAATCAAAGCGCTATTTGTTAGAGCATCTTCTGCTAGTGTTTTTTGGTAAATCCATCCTAAACGCCCATAGTTTTCAATAAAAGAAGAATTTTTAAAATTAGGGATTGAGGGGCCTTGAATCCACTTCTTCCCAATGCTTAAAGCTAATTTTGTGTTTTGAAGATCCTTCTTGTCAATCGTATAGCTTGTAAAAAAACTACCGTTTAATCTCCCGCCTATCGGATTCATCAAAAAGTCGAAGGTGTTAAGTTCATCCATTTTATTTCCCTTCCAAACTGTGTTTGTGCCATATAATGTGAAAGCAAACTGACTTTTTTGTTTATTATTATAACTGAGTTTTAAAGCCTCTACAGTAAGGTCTAAATTTTTTAAACTGCTTGCTCCTATTATTCCGGTTCTTATGAACTGGGCTTTAAAGTTATTTTCTTCTCTTTTATCTTTTGTGTAATCTATCTCTAAAAGTTGAGCCTGAATAAAAGTGCCAAAAAGTAAAAATATAATTATAAAAATTGAACCCTTAAAAAAACTAGAACTTTTTGAAGCCATAAACATTATTTTAATTCGAAACTCTTAATGTACCATTAAAATTTTGAACCTGATAGTACAGCAATCCGCGGGGAGGTTCTGAATCTACGCTAGGGTTAAGTAATTGTCCAGTAGCAAGACTGTATTGAAAATTTTCGCAATTACATTCAGCGAGAACTCCACTTATAGATAATGAAGAGCAATTTTTAACAGGATGATTAGCGCAAGAAGCTTCCCATGCGAGGAATGTATTTCCATTTAAATTGAAAATAATAACTCCATTTATTCCTATGTCTGGAATTAGGATGCTTCCACCAACAAAATTTAGCCCATTGTATAATGGAAGCGATAAGTTTATTTCTCTTTGGAAACGAATATCTACCAGATAAGGATTTCGATCAAGAGGCTTTTTGGTACAGCAATTAATTATTAATATCCCCAATAAAATCAGTATATAGTGATATCGAAATGTTTTAGCATTCTTTTTCAATTGTTTATCTTTGTATGTCCACCTTA
>JBJKWV010000054.1:0-9861 GCA_045561915.1 Flavobacteriaceae bacterium | reverse complement strand
AGATGTACTAATGAGCGCTCAGTATTAAAATCTTTTCTATTATTTTTAAGGTGTTCAGATAAATGTTGAATACGATGAGTGAAAAGTGCTATCTGACCTTCGGTAGATCCAGTGTCTTTTTTTGATTTACCGTGGTCTTTAAAAATATTTTCTTTTACTTCTTTTGAATTATACATGCCAATATTAATTTTAATGATTTTTATGTAAACACTATAAAGTGGTTGGCAAATATACAATTTAACCAATGTAAAACAATAAAAATAATAACTTATGAAGTTGGAAATTTATGGCCGAATAGGATGATTTAATATCAAATCAATATATAGATTGATTTTATTCTTTAATTCATTTCGATGAGAAATAAAATCTAGAAATCCTTTTTCTAGTTGAAATTCACTAGTTTGAAATCCCTCCGGTAATTCTTTTCCTGTTGTATCTTTTACCACTCTAGGCCCTGCAAAAGCAATTAATGCTTTTGGTTCAGCTATATTAATATCACCTAACATTGCATAAGAAGCTGTAGTTCCTCCTGTTGTTGGATCAGTACATAATGAAATATATGGAATTTTAGTTTCTGCAAGTTGAGCTAGTTTTGCTGCAGTTTTCGCCATTTGCATTAGAGAGGTTGCTGATTCCATCATTCTTGCACCGCCTGATTTGGATATAATTACTAGGGGTAATTTATGTTTAATTGAGTGATCTATTGCTCTAGAAATTTTTTCTCCTACTACTGAACCCATAGAACCCCCAATAAATCTGAAATCCATACAGGCAACTACAATTTTTTTACCTTTAGATGGTCCTACTGCAGTTCTGATTGCATCGTATAGACCTGTTTTTTTTTGAGCATCTTTAAGTCTATCGATATATTTTTTAGAATCTTCAAATTTTAAAAAGTCTTTGGATTTTAATTCTGCATTGAATTCTTTGAATTGATTTCCATCAAATAAAATCTCAAAGTATTCTTTACTACCGATATGAACATGGTAATCATCCTCTGGGCTAACATACTTGTTTTCAGCAAGTTCCTTGGTTTCAATTATTTTACCCGTTGGAGTCTGATACCAAAGCCCTTTTGGGATATCCTTTTTTTCCTCTGTTTTAGTTTGAATACCTTTTTCACTTCGTTTAAACCAACTCATATGCTCGTTTTAACCAAAGATATGAATTATAGTAAATTAAAGAGTATTTATATTATTTAAGTCTTTAAAGGCCTTTTTAAGGCGTGTTTTAAAAGTCTCCTCACCAAGCCTTAGCCACTTTCTAGGGTCATAATATTTTTTGTTTGGTTGATCTATACCCTCAGGATTTCCAATTTGATTTCTTAAATATTCAATATTATTGTTCATATAGTCTCGTATACCTTCAGTAAAGGCAAATTGGAGATCTGTATCTATATTCATTTTTATAACACCGTATCCAATAGATTCTTTAATTTCTTCCTGTGTTGATCCTGATCCACCATGGAAGACAAAGTCAACTGAGTTTTCCGGAAGATTGTATTTTTCTGAGATGAATTTTTGAGAATTTTTTAAAATTTTAGGAGTCAATTTTACATTTCCAGGCTTGTAAACTCCATGGACATTACCAAAAGCAGCTGCAATTGTAAATTGATTACTAACTTTATTCAGCTCTTCATATGCGAAAGCGACTTCTTCGGGTTGTGTATAAAGTTTTGATACATCAATATCACTATTGTCTACTCCATCTTCCTCACCACCTGTAATACCTAGCTCAATTTCTAGAGTCATACTCATTTTAGACATTCGATTCAAATATTTTTTACAAATACTAATATTTTCTTCTATTGGCTCTTCTGAAAGGTCAAGCATATGTGAACTAAACAACGATTTACCGTGCTGTGCGTAATAAGTTTCACTAGCATCTAATAAGCCGTCAATCCAAGGCAGTAAATTTTTTGCACAGTGATCAGTATGCAGTATTACACTGGCTCCATGAGCTTTGGCTATTTCATGTATATGTTTAGCACCAGAAACTGCTCCTGCAATTGCGGCTTTTTGATTTTGGTTTGAGAGACCTTTTCCAGCATTAAATTGAGAGCCACCATTAGAAAACTGAATAATGACAGGACTGTTCAGTTCTGCTGCAGTTTCTAAAACAGCATTAATGGAATTGCTTCCAATTACATTTACTGCAGGAAGTGCAAAAGATTTTTCCTTAGCAAGTTTAAAAACTTCTTGAACTTTATTTCCAGTAATAACTCCAGATGGGATAGAATAAATCATTAATCTTAATTTGCAGCAAAAATAGAAACTTATTTGATTTTAGAATGGATAATTTATACCGATATTAAAAACAGCATTCTTGAAATTAAATTCATTCCACCATCTATCTCCTTTTTGGAGCGCTGGATTGTAGGTTTTAAAACCTGTGTCAAATCGGAAAACAAAAAAATCAAAGTCATATCGAAGACCAAAACCAGATCCGATTGCAATTTCAGAAAAGTCTTCAAGACCATCAAATCGCATGTCAGGATCTTCAACATCATCAAAAATATTCCATACGTTTCCTAAATCAATAAAGAGACCACCTTTTAGTGGGCCTGTAATTCGAAAACGATATTCTAAATTAAAAGCAATTTTAAAATTAGCTTCGTTAAACTCATTAATGTTACTGCTACTTCCTGGCCCAAGTTTATATGCTTTCCATGCTCTATTGTCATTTGCACCTCCAGAAAAATATGATCTTGAAAAAGGCATATTAGTTGAATTTCCATAAGGAATTGCAATACCAGCAAAACCATGAAAAGCAAAGACACGTTCTCTACCAAAAGGCCAATGTTTTATATAATCAATTTCTGTTTTGATGTATTGAGACGGACTAACGCCTCCTAATGTATTTTGATTATTCCCATTCTTAGCATTACTAAAACTTCTCAAAAATTGATTTAGTAAATTACCAACCCAATCTAATTTCCATCGGAATTGATAAAATTTTTCATCAAATATACTTTCTTGGCTGTTTAGATTTAGGCTAAAAGAAGAGCCTAGTATTAAATTGTTTGCTGATAGGCGATCAAATCTTTCTTTGACTGTATTAACTATTCTAAAATCTTCATCTTCAAAATTTAGATTAGTCCTATTGTTTAGAACTGCTTCTATAAATTCTGTAGTCCCCTCAGGAATTAAAAGACTCCCGGAAGAATCTATTATATTTTCATTATTGTTGTAGTTTTTTGCTATTTGATTTAAACGATCATAAGAATTTCTATAAACGTTAAAATAATTAGATAAGTTTCTGTTGTTTACAAATTCAAGGTCAATTAATTTAAATTGAATTCTTTTTTTACTGCTAGACCTAAGATCAAATTGATACACTCCTTTAAAAAATTGCTTATCTAAACCAATATTTTCTTGAAGAGATGTTCCAAGTATAATTTCTGTTTTACCCAACGTCGGTAAAGCTGACCAATTTGCTTTGATCCAAGGGATAAGAAGTTTTGGGACACTTAATTTTAAATCAGCTCCTAATTCATATAAATTAAAGAATTGATCACCTTGTTGTGCAATATCTCGTGAGGCTCCTAAAGTATTTTTTATATTCAATTCTAGTAATTCAGCACCTCGAAAAACATTTCTTATCCCTAAACCTCCTCCAAGTCCAATCCCAAAATCCTGAATATTTGAATGTGACAAATCTAAGTCAAAACCGAGTGAAAACCGCTCTTTAGGATTTAAGAAAATCGAAGCACGAAGCGCATTTTCTTCACCTGGAATAAGGGAGTAGTTGATGCTGGGATATTTAAAATTTTTAAGATTAGTAAAATAACGATAGGTTAAATTACGATCCTTATCACTATATAATTCTCCTGCTTTAATCGAAATTCCAGATGTTATTGTTTTCGGTCGATATTTTAACTTTCCTTTACTGAATATATTCAAATTATTATAGAAAATTGAATCCGAATATTGCGATAAATTATCTTCTAGATTTCCGTTGTTTACGTAAACATCAACATCTTTTATTTTGAATTTATAATACGGAATTTCTATTAATGTATCATTTAATCGTTGTCTAATATTTTCAATCCTAACATTAACGGGAATTTTTAAGTCTTGACCTGTACTGTCAATAGCAGCAGTAAATTGAATACTGTTTTGTTGAAAATTATAAATTCCATTATTTCTGAATAACAAGAATAAGCGTTCTCTTTCAGCCTCGAATTTATTAATTTCAAATGAATCTCCTTTTTTTATTATTTGACCATCTAGGTTTTCTTTTAAAATATTATCAAGCTCAGAAGATTGGATTGTATAGTTTAGAGAGTCTATAAGGTATTTTTCATGGGGCTTTATATGATATTTTAAAATAATTTTATTTTTATTGGTCTGATATTTTTGAGCTTTAACTTGAACATCATAGTAGCCAAGATTTTTATAATACTGAATGATTCTTTTTTTTGAATTTGTAAGAGCAATAGTGTCAAGTATTGAAGGGGGCTCTCCTGTTTTTTTAAGCCACTTATTAAAATTTTCACCATAATTATTTAGTGCTAAGATTTGCTTATTTGAAATCCATTTTTCCAAACGTTTTCTTCGATTTTCTTTTTTATCAATCCAGTTACTAAATTGTTTTTTTGGTTCAGGGTGTGCAGTCTCATAAAGAATTTTACCAACAGGAATACCGAAAATTTTTTTATTTGTAGTTGTAGTAATAATGAAATTAACGGGATTATTTTTTAATAAGCGATTTTCTTCATAAACCTCAATGCGATCGATGATTGGTTTTTTATTTTTAAAAGCCTTAGTGCCAGAACAGCCAAAGAAAGTTGAGGTGGTAATAGCTAGAATGATTAATTTTGAAAAAAGGCGAGACATTAATCTAAATTATAATCTCAAAAATAAGTCATTTTTATGGTCACTAAGGCGCAACTAAAACAAATCCTTCAATTAAAACATAAAAAACATCGTCTATTAAAGGGTCTTTTTGTCGCAGAAGGAGAAAAAACAGTAAGAGAATTTCTTGATGCATCATGGTTTTGTAAAAATTTATTTTCAGTTAATGATAATTTCCACCCAAAAGCACAGAAGATTGACTTTACGGACATGAGTAGAATTACACATTTTAAAAATCCTAGCCCAGTTTTAGGTGTTTTTGAAACTCCAAAATCATTCACAAATAAGGTTTCTCAAATTACAATTGCTGTTGATGGAATAAAGGATCCAGGTAACTTAGGAACTATAATACGCCTATGTGATTGGTTTGGTATAGATGAATTACTGTGTAGTTTAAATACTGTTGATTGTTTTAATTCTAAAACTGTTCAATCCTCTATGGGTTCTTTAGTTCGTGTAACTTGCTATTATAAAGATGATCTTTCCAAATATTTAAAATCCCTAAAAAAACCTGTTATTGGTGCAGAGAGTGGAGGAAAATCTATCTACTCAATTCAATTTCCTAAGTCAGCAAGTTATATTTTCGGTAGTGAATCTCATGGACTTTCTCAAGAGATTAAAGACATAATAGATTACAGTTTAGCTATTCCAAGTTATCGAGTTGAAAAAGGTGCAGAAAGCTTAAATGTATCTGTAGCTGCGGCAATTTTTTTAAGCGAAATTTACAGGCCATAAATAATTACTCAAATGTAATTATAATCGAAACACCTCTACTAAACATATTAATTATATTTCCTGTCCATGGACTTAATTCACCAACCTCATCTTGCATTAGTTCATTTTGAAAGGAGAATATACCTCTTAAAGATGGTGAAAATTTAAAATAGTAGAGGTAAAATTCAAATCCTAGACCTAATTCATAATTTAAATTTTTTGATGAAGTTCTAAAAACGTTACTGGCATTATCATCTGAATTTTTTGCATTGCTAGACAAATTAAAATCTGTTGAAAAACCAGCGATTAAAAATGGACGAAAATTATTTATCCTCTTTGCATTAATTTTCAAGTAAATAGGAAGATGAATATAGGTTGATTTTATGTCTCGAACACGATCAGACTCCTTATTAAACTCAGGATACTCCGGATAAATTAATTCTCTTGAGTTGTAGTAAAGTCCTGGTTCAAAACGAACATTGAAGTAATCATTAATCCTTAGATCACCTATAAGACCAACATTAAATCCCTTTTTTTGACTCACTGATATATCCTGACGCATTAAATCTTCATAATAACTATCTATATACTCAAATTTGAAATCATATTGATTGATTCCTAGAAAATATCCATAATGAATTGGTCGCTTGTCAAAATTAGGAAGGTTTATAATTCGCTCTTTAACATTAGGATATTGAGCTAATAAACCATTTGCCAGTAGACAAAAAAGTAAGAAAAATAAGTTATTGTAATATTTAAGGTTTTTTTGCAAAATAAATTGATGATACTCCAAATGTTTGAGGAAAATCATCTACTTCTATAAACCCATTTTTCCTTAAAATATTGTTGAATGATTCTCCGCAAGGAAAAGTTATAGCTGAGTCAGATAAGTATTGATAAGCAGCACGATTATTAGATAAAATAAAACTTATTAAAGGAATTATATATCTGACATAAAATAAATATAGGCTTTTGACAATAATATTTTTTGGAACCGAAGTTTCTAAGATTACGAGTGCACCCTTGGATTTTAGAACCCTTCTAATTTCATTTAGTCCTTTTTCTATATTTTCAAAATTTCTAATTCCAAATGAGATTGTTACGATATCAAAACTTTCATCTTTAAAACTTAAATCTTCTGAATCCCCTGACTGCATCTTAATTCGATGATTTAAATTTTTAGATAATACTTTCTGTTTTCCAATACTTAGCATTTCTTTTGATATATCTAAACCTACTATTATATTACAGTTTAGTTTTGCTAGAGATAAAGCTAAATCCCCTGTACCTGTTGCAATATCTAAAATTGAATTATGTTTTTGTTTTCGAACTAAACGAACAACCCTTTTTCTCCAAACTATATCAATTCCAAAAGTCATTATCCTATTTAAAGAATCATAATTTGGAGAAATACTATTAAACAAATTTATTATTTGTATTTTTTTTGATTCTGGATTTTTTTGGTTTGGTTTAAGTGTTTTTTTCACATTATGATATTAAAGATCTTATGTAAGATTAAGCTATCAATTTTACTTTAAATATAATGACTTTTTTAGGTGAAGTAAAGATAGTATTTTGTTATTCATATTATATTGGTTTAACGTTACGATGGTTAATATTCGTATATTTGTTGAGTATTTCGATACAATCTTATGAAAATAATTATTGCAGGTGGTGGAGAAGTAGGATTCCATTTAGCAAAGCTATTATCCTTTGAATCATTGGATATAACACTAATTGATACAGATAAAGAATGTTTGCATTATGCAGAATCCCACCTTGATATTCGAGCACTTCATGGAGATGCAATGTCATTATCACTAATGAAAGAAGCTAAGGTTGCAGATTCTGATCTCTTTATTGCAGTTACTGCAGAAGAGTCAGTAAATATAACAATATGTGCATTAGCTAAGCAACTTGGAATTAAAAGGACAATAGCTCGTATCTCTAATATTGAGTTAATAAAAGCCCAAGATGATATAAGCTTTAAAAACATTGGTGTAGATGAACTTATTTCACCCGAGGAACTCGCCGCTAAGGAAATTCAACAACTTTTAGATCAATCTGCTTTTTCAAACAGTTATGAATTCGAAGGAGGCGCTTTGACTCTAATTGGTACTCGATTAGAAGAGGATGTGCCTTTTGTAGGTAAAAGTGTTAAAGAAGCAGCCTCTATTTTTCCTGATGTTCATTTTATGCCTGTAGCAATTCAAAGAAAAGGCACCCAAATTACATTAATTCCTCGAGGTGATAGCTGTTTTGAAGCTGGAGATACAGTTTTTTTTATAACCTCAAAAGAAGGTGTGGAAGAGCTATATAAGCTTACAGGTAAGACAAAAGCATCTATAAATAATATAATGATTTTAGGTGGAGGTAGAATTGGTTATAATACTGCTCGTGAGCTATGCCAGAAAAAGTTTAATGTAACAATCCTTGAAAAGAATAAAAAGAAAGCATACGAGATTGCAGATCTATTACCAAATGCCCTTGTAATTAATGGTGATGGAAGAAATGCAGAGTTACTCGATGAGGAAAATTTAACTTCAATGGATGCTTTTATAGCAGTTACAGAAAACTCAGAAACTAATATCATGAGTTGTTTAATGGCTCACACTAAAAAGGTGAAAAAGACCATAGCTTTAGTTGAAAATATGGATTATTTTCAACTCTCACATTCTATCGGAATTGATACTTTAATAAATAAAAAACTTTTGACAGCGAATACAATTTTCAGATATGTTAGGAGGGGTGAAGTAGTTGATATGACTACACTAAATAATTTAAATGTAGAAATATTAGAATTTGTGGTAAATGCTAATTCTAAAGTTGCAAATTACAAGATTGTAGATATTGACTTTCCACGTACAGCAATTATAGGAGGAGTAATTAGAGATGGAGAGGGAATCATTGCTCTTGGAGATTACACTATTCTTCCTGGAGACCGAATTGTAGTTTGTTGTTTACCAAGATCTATAAAACGGATTGAGAGTTTATTTTTATAAAAACTATATGAATTCTTTCAATTATAAAATTGTAACATTTTTGATGGGTATCTTATTGATTATCAATGGATGCTTGATGTTGCTTTCATCTTTTATTAGTTATTTGTACAAAGACGGTGTTACATTTGAAATTACATTAGCTTCTTTTATTGTTTTATCTCTTGGAACTGTACTCATGTTTTTTGGGCGAAAACATAATAAAAATATTCAAAAACGGGAAGGATATATAATTGTATCTCTAGGATGGATAATGATGACCGTTAGCGGAATGCTTCCTTTTATACTAACAAATAGTATTGTAGATATATCTTCAACTTTTTTTGAAACTATGTCAGGTTATACTGCAACGGGTGCAACTATTCTTTCAGAAATTGAATCCTTACCATCAGGAATTCTCTTTTGGAGAAGTATGACTCATTGGATAGGTGGTATGGGAATTATTGTTTTAGCAGTAGCAGTTTTACCTTTGTTAGGCATCGGTGGAATTCAATTATTTTCAGCCGAAGCACCTGGTCCAAACAATGATAAATTACACCCGCGTATAACAGATACAGCTAAAAGGCTTTGGTTTATTTATATTTCTTTCACAATTTTAGAAGCTATTTTATTAAGTTTTGCTGGAATGTCAATCTTTGATGCAGCTAATCATGCCATGAGTACTATGGCATCGGGAGGTTTTTCAACAAAAAATAATAGCTTAGCTTTCTGGAATCATTTGCCATTAGTTCAATACATAATTATTTTGTTTATGTTTCTAGCAGGATCAAACTTTGTTCTTAGTTATTTTGCTTTAACTGGTAAAATAAATAAAGTCATCAAGGATGATGAGTTTAAAACTTTTTTATCACTTGTGCTTTTTTTTTCATTAACTGTTTTTATTATTATATATACTAGCGTTAACTTAAATAATAGCTATTTTGAAAATACTCAGGTTTTTGGAAAATTAGAGGGGTCAATAAGGCATTCCCTTTTTCAGGTTTTGGCTATAATAACAACAACTGGATTTGTTACTGCAGATTATACAGCTTGGACCCCATTTCTAACTATTTTATTTTTTGGGTTTATGTTTTTAGGCGGTTCAGCAGGAAGTACATCAGGAGGAATTAAAGTAGTTAGACATTTATTAATGATTAAAGGGGGAATTTTAGAATTTAAGCGTTCTTTACATCCAAATGCAATTATACAACCTCGATATAACGGTAAAGTTGTAAATCAGGAAATTATTGGAAACATATTGGCATTTTTCATTCTTTATATGATTTCTTTTATTGTTGGGAGTTTAGTGTTTG
>JBJKWV010000053.1:0-10268 GCA_045561915.1 Flavobacteriaceae bacterium | reverse complement strand
ATGATTTAGTGAAACTATGCATTTGCTTATTAATCTCATTTAATCTTGATTCAATATCCTCTCTACTTTCTTTTGAGTTTTTATAAATTTCTTTTCTTACTTCTTGGATTTGGTTTGTTAAAGATTCAGAAAAATTGATTAAATCGGAGGTTTTGTTGTTGTTTGAGTTATTTCTAACATAGAATATAAAAAAAGTTAAAGTCAATACTAAAAAAATCAAAACGGCAATAATTATTTCCATAACTCATCTAATTTAATTGATTGAAAAATGTACCCATCTAAAATATTTTGAATAATGAGTTAAATTAATAATTAAAATCTGAGCCACTAAAAAACAAGCGCAGGTACTTTTGCAGATTTGAACTCATTTTCAAATGATTTAAAATCAATTTCAATAATATTTTCTAGTGAAGTTCTTTGAATAAACCATTCGTTTTGAAGATCTTTATATCGTTCAAGCGCTCCCTGAGTAACCTTAGGATGTTCACTGTCCACAAAATCTTTTAAGTACATCCATTGAGCATTGAGTTTGTTATTAAAGTTGATCACATCCTGGAAAGTCTTTTGTTTGGGTTGAATGAGATTTTGCTCCCAATCCTTTAATTTCTGTTCTATACCTTCAGCTTTTTTTAACAATGTCTCATAACTAAAGTTGTCTTTTAAAATTTCTCTATAATTTGAAAGTTGTTTTTGAACTTTACGCATTTTTGTTACGGTTTGATGAATATTTTTTATTCCGATTTCAATTTCTATTAAAAGGTTTTGTTGTTCTTCAAAATCAGATATTTTGTAAGGCATATTTGGATTTGGCAGAACAGAAAATAATACTTCTCTTTCCAGGCCATTAAATTTTAATCGGGCTTTGTAATCTCCTGGAGCAACTCTGGTTCCCAGATAACTTCCATAAACAAAAACATTATCCACACTAGGAAGTGGTTCTCTTCTTAAATCCCAATGGAAGCGATTAAAACCTTCTTTTTTAGGTAAAATTTGTTCTGGATCGGGTCCCCCGGGCCAAGACTTTATCTTAGTTGTTTTTTTTGAATTGTAAGACCTGATTAATTTTTCATTAGAAAAAATTTCGAGAGAAACTTCCAGGCTATCTTCAGCTTTTGGTAAATGATAATCAAAGATTACACCGTTTAAAGGATTAGTCCCTTGATTGCTGTTTTTTGATGTCTTACCAGAAAATATACGATAATTTGCTTTAGGTGTAACCAAATAAAGGTCAGATACCATTTTTTGTTCTTGAATCGGGCTTAGATCATCTAAAATCCAAAAGGAACGACCAGCTGTAGCTGCAATAAGATCATTATCTTGGATAAATAGATCATTAATGGGCACAATAGGTAAATTATTTTGAAATAAATCCCACCTATCACCGTCATTATGAGATATATAAAAACCCGTTTCTGAACCTGCATATAGAAGTCCTGGAATTTTTTTGTCTGCTCTGACTACCCTAACGAAATTATGTTCTCCCTTTATTCCATCTGTAATTAATTTCCAACTCTTACCATAGTCTTCTGTTTTGTAAACATATGGCGTTAAATCCATAAACTTATAACGCATCATGGTAATATATGCTTTACCACTTTTATGAGGAGAAACCTCTATGCTATTGATAATACCTTCTTTTAAGTTTCTAGGAGTTACGTTTTTCCAATTTCTTCCTCCATCCTTTGTAATATGAATTAAGCCATCGTCACTACCCGCCCACAGAACCGCTGAATCATGTGGCGAGGTTGCTAGACTCATCAAAGTATTGTAATTCTCTCCACCTGCCGCTTCATTAGTAAAAGGAGTCCCTCCAGGAATTTGTTGAGATTTATTATTTCGAGTTAAATCAGGGCTAATTACTTCCCATTTATTTCCTCCATCTTTAGTTTTAAAAACAACATTCCCTGCATGATAAATAGTATTAGGATCAGAAGGTGCTCTTAATATGGGTGCATTCCAGTTATATCGAAATTTAAAATCTTTGGGAATATTCCCAAGGGATAATTCTGGATATTCCTTAATCCCTTTTCCTGAATTTGATGACCTGTGCCATCTTTCAATAATTCCTTGATAACACCCTCCAAAAATCACTTCTGGATTATAAGGGTCAAAAGCTAAAAATGCACTTTCGCACCCTGCTACAGAATACCAATCTTTCCAATCAATACCCGAATCACTATCTCTACTTTTAATACCAATTGCAGAGTTGTCTTGTTGTCCTCCGTAAACATGATACGGGACTTGGGCATCAGCAATAACTCTATAAAATTGAGCAGTAGGCTGGTTTTGCTGAGTACTCCAACTTTTCCCGCCATTAAGTGATACATTTGCACCTCCATCATTAGAGTTAATCATTAACTTATTGTTATAAGGATGAATCCACAAGTGATGATTATCACCATGTGGAGTAGATAACTTTTTAAAGGTTTTACCTTTATCAATTGATTTAAGAGCAGGAGCATTCAGCACATAAACTACATTCTCATCTTGAGGATCTGCGAAAACTTCCATATAATACCAGGAGCGGGTAACAGCAATTCTATTTTTATTTACCTGTTTCCAAGTTTCTCCACTGTTATCAGAACGATAAACGCCAGATTTTTCCTCCTCTCCCTCAAGATTAATGTAGACTATACTAGGATTAGCCCTAGAAACAGATATCCCCGATTTTCCAATTATTTTAGGAAGTCCTTTTTCTAAACGGATCCATTTTTCACCACCATCACTTGACTTATATATGCCTGAATTTGATCCTCCTGACCTCATTTGCCAAGGGGTTCTTTCATGATCCCAGATTGCTGCATATAGTGTTCTAGGATTATTCATGTCCATACTCAAAGAAGACGCACCTGAAAATTCACCTACGAAAAGAGATTTTATCCATGTTTTTCCTCCATCTAATGTTTTATATATTCCTCTTTCTTTGCTTGGACCATATTGGGCTCCTTGAACTGCAACATAAAAAATATCAGGATTAGTTGGGTGAATCTGAATATCTGAAATATGTCTTGAATAATCCAAACCTATGTGTTTCCATGTTACGCCAGCATCCTCTGATTTATATACTCCATCACCCATTGAAGTCATTACTCCTCGAGCTGCATGTTCTCCCATTCCAACAATTACTATATTAGGGTCACTTTCAGATACAGAGATCGCACCAACCGTTCCTGTTGCAAAAAACCCGTCAGAAATATTTTTCCAATGTGTGCCGTAATCTTCTGTCTTCCAAACTCCCCCTCCTGTGCTTCCCATGTAAAATGTTGATGGATTTTTTAAAACCCCAGATGAAGCAACGCTCCTTCCCCCTCTAAAAGGTCCAATATTTCTCCAATTTAAATTGTTGAATTTTATAGAAGCTATAGATTCTTTTTTATTGTCTTTTTTCTTTTTTTGTCCAAATATTAAAGTGGTACTTATTAAGATCAGGACAATAAAATATGTTGGAATCCTCATAGTTTTGATTTAAATATAAATTTCATATCACAAGTTAAAAAAATATAAGAAGCATTAATTTAAGTGAATAATTTACTTAAATTTTAATTTCAAACGGAAAAGTCTTGGCTTTCCATTAGCCTCACTCTCGGAACTTAACCAAAACTCATCATCATCAATAATTTTTACAGCCTCAATCTGAGCAGGTTTGATAGGAATAGAATAACGTTTAAGTTTGATATTATTGTACCCATTTTTGACAAAATTTCTGATAATGTAGAAAAATTGGTCTCCATTGAAGTTATATCCTGTAAGAGCCATCATGTCATTCCCTTCTTGATAATCTGCTGCAGTAATTAAAGCATCACTATTAATTGATGCTTTAGGCTCTAAAATATAACTCCCCGCAATTTTGGGAAAACTATAAATTTCGGAATTTAGTGTTTTTCTGTTTTTGGAAAATAATATAAGTTCTTCTCCAACAACAGCTAGTGCTTCTGCGTCAAATTCATTTATAGGTGTCTTAGAAAAAGTTGTTTGTGATTTGTATTTAATTGAAATCTCACCTCTAAGGAAAAAATCATAATCTAAGATATAAATTTTCAGATTTTCCCTTGTTGCATTACCATTGCCGGTATCTGCTATGTAGTAGTTTTCCGAATCCTTAGCAATGTCTTCCCAATCTTTGTTTTTGAGTTGATTAAGTTTGATTTCCATTATTTTCTCCCCATTCTGATTAAGAATGTAAAGCTTTGGTTTGTCTCCAGAATCATTATGTGTAATCAAATAATCCCCAAAAGTTTCGAGTCCAGATGTTTCCTCAACAGATTTGGACATTTTTATAGTCTCATAAGAAAGCTGTGTTATTGCTTTTATAGGAAAAAAAAGAAGTAAAATTAAAAATCGCATTGATAAAATTTTTGACACAAGTTACCTAATAAATAATGAAGGCAATTTAAATTTTTATAAACTAAAATTAATCCCTTTATTTGATTCTAAAGTATTTAATAAATATGATTAAAAGGAGGTTGCTTTTTTATTATATATCGCTTTTTATTTGGCATTCTTGTCAGACGAATAACGAATTGCAGTCCTATCTTGCGCTAGGTGATAGTTATACAATTGGAGAAAGTGTTCCTGAGAATCAAAGATGGCCATTACAATTAACAAAACTTCTTTCAGAAAAAAATATTCATATTTCACTCCCTAGAATTATTGCAAAAACAGGATGGACTGCGCATGAGTTAAAAACAGAAATAAATAATTCCAAGCTAGACTATCCTTATGACTGGGTTTCTCTTCTAATAGGTGTAAACAATCAATATCAAGGAAAAAGTATAAAAGAATTTAAAGAACATTTTGAAATCTTACTTTCGGATGCAATTAATTTCACTGGAAATAACAAAGAACAAGTATTCGTAGTTTCAATTCCAGACTGGGGTGTTATGCCTTTTAGCAAGAATCTTGATAAAGAAAAAATAGCTAAAGAAATTGATGACTTTAATCAGGTAATTTATGAAGTTTGCGTTTTTAAAGGAGTCCATTTTGTTGATATTACTCCAATTTCCAGATCCGCTAAAAATCGCAAGGATTTTATAGCAAAAGATAGTCTTCATCCTAGTGGAGTTCAATATACAGCTTGGGTCCAAAAAATCATTCCGTTATTTCTAAACTAAAAATATGTTTGATTTATCAACTGCGAAAAAATTTGATCAAAAAGATACTTTAGCTGATTTTAAAAACCAATTTGAAAATAATATAAATGAAATATATTTAGATGGAAATTCATTAGGTAAGCTTCCTCTAAAAACCAAAAAAATTCTTCAAAAAACAATCGAAAATCAATGGGGTAAAAGATTGATTAGGAGCTGGAATGAGAAATGGCTTGACTTACCCATACAACTTGCAAATAAGTATGGAATTCTGCTTGGTGTAAAAAAAGAGGAAATTATAATTGGTGAGTCAACAACAGTCCGTCTATATCAAATTTTATATGCCCTTTTAAAGTCCAACCTTTTTCCAAACCAATTAAGCTCTGATAATTTAAACTTCCCTTCAGACCTCTACGTTGTTGAGGGCTTAACTAATGAATTCAATTTAAATAGAGTGAACTTGGTTAATTACAATCAAGAGATTTTTGCTGATTTGAATCTTTTAAAAAAAAATATACAAAACCATCAGGGTATTTACTGTCTGAGCTTGGTTACATATAAAAGCTCATTCCTTTATCCAATGAAGGAGCTTAATTTATGGGCTAAAAAACACAATAGTATTATTATATGGGATCTTAGTCATGCTATAGGATCAGTGGAAATTGATTTAATAGAAACTCAAAGTAAAATTGCTGTCGGATGCAGTTATAAATACATGAATGGAGGTCCAGGCTCACCTGCTTTTTTGTTCATTGAAAAAAAATTTCAAAATCAGCTAAGTAACCCAATTCAAGGCTGGTTCGGCCATAAAAATCCTTTTGCTTTTGAACCAAATTATAAACCAAATTCAACAATAAATAAATTTGCCTCTGGAACAATACCAATATTATCAATGCAAGCAATGGAAGCAGGAGTTGATCTAACTTTAGCAGCAGGAATAAAAAATATTCGAAAAAAAAGTGTTCAACTATCAGGATTCTTTTTAAATGGTATCGAAGAAAAGTTAATCAAATTGGGTTTTAAACTTGAAAGTCCTTTAAATAAGGATATAAGAGGATCTCATTTGGCCATATCCCACAAAGCTTCTTGGCAAATTTGTCAAGATTTAATAAAAGGAAAATCTAATTCTCCTCAAATTATACCTGATTTTAGACCTCCGAACTTGATTAGATTCGGTATTTCACCACTATATACATCCTTTGAAGACTTATATTTAGTTATTGGAAGGCTGGAAGATATTATACTTACAAAATCCTATCAAAAGTTTGATAAAAGTAAACCTACAGTAACTTAACTTTATATTTAAAAAAAAGCCTTCAGGAATTATTCCCAAAGGCTATAACCATAAACCAATTCATCATTGAAGAACTGATGAAGCAAATGTATTAAAAAGTTAAACAAAATAATATTTTTCTTAAAAAATTTTATCAACTATTCCATAAAGCTACTGTGATGCCTCGTATTCATGCTCCCAATTTGGGTTGTCTAGCTTATTAATTACATATTTTACAGTAATTTCTTCTCCTTCAGGTATTTCTTTATTCGAGATAATCCTTATATGCTTTAAATTTCCAGCTTCCTGATCTTTATCTTCAAAATTAGCGTCACAGTTAGGGATTTCGTGGTGATTAATAAAAGCTCCTAAGGGTAGTCGAATATAGTTGTCTGGAAATCTTTTATCAAAAATATGTGTCATACCCAGATCAGTACCAGAAGGAATATCTTTGACAGCAAAAAGACCCAGCCCTTCAATTTTGCTAGGTTTAATTGTCAAAAAATCTGGTAATGGGCGCCAGCTACTATTTTTAATCATATCTAAATTTATAAATAATGATTTTAAAAAAATAAAAAATCATTATTATTTAACAATAAAAGACATATCGAGACCTTTTTTTTAAGATGTAATTGTGTTTAAAAACACTTGTGAAGGCTTTAAAATTTATAAAACAATATGGTATTCCATAATCTGTTTTTTAAATATTTGTCATTTGACTTATCAATAGTGTTTTTTTGAAATCCAGAATTGATTGACAGCTTATTGTTTAATTTAACCCTTAATCCCAAAAAAGTCCAATTTTGATTAAACTTAAATGGAATTCCAGAAGGATTCAAAAGCGTAAAAATTTCGTTATAAAAAACAAAATTAACAGGAACCTTGGCATCTGTTTGAGATAATAATTTTTGAAAAGTTAAACGAAATCGAATACGGCTAGAAAAATCAAAACTTCTTAAGCTTTTATCCTTTTTTAAGGGAAGTTTTTCCTGAAAACGGTGTTCTAATCTAATCCATGTGCTAAAAGAGGCTTTTTTTAATGGTAATGTAAATTGAACTTGTTCCCAAATATTATGTTCATTCCGAACTCTAGGATCTTTTGTTACGTCTTGATCAAAATTCCTAAGAAGTGTATATCCTCCCCTCCAAGAAACATTTTTTGAGGCTCTGTAGGAGAGTTGGGGTCTAAAGAGTTGTTGATTCCATATACTAAAATATGATATGGTTCTTAGGTGTAACTCTGTTCTCAAACTAATTTTTTCAGAAATTGGAAAGTCTAAAAAAGCAGCATTCCATACACCGTTAACTTTATCATACTCTTGAGCAAATGATAGTCTTAAAAAACAAATTACAATTACAAAAAATAATCTTAACTCTGTATTCATCATTTATATTTTCTCATTAATCCCTCCTGGGTAACAGAAGCTACCATTACTCCGCTTTTATCAAAAATACTCCCTCTAGAGAAGCCTCTTGCATTTGAAGCACTGGGGCTTTCTATTGCATAGAGTAACCACTCATCTATCTTAAACTTGCGGTGAAACCAAAGTGCATGATCTAGGCTTGCATAATATACTTTTGCGTTCATTAGTTTTTCTCTATGAGGTAGTGTGGCTGAAAGTAAAAGACTATAATCTGATGCAAAGGCAAGTATTTGGTGCTGTAAAGAAATGTCAACTTTAATTTTATCTTTTATTCGGAACCATATATGAGCCAGTGGAGCAGAATTACTGGTCTGTAAATAAATTGCTTTATCCACAGGTTTAAATTCAAAAATTTGGGGGTGAGATTTCATCAAGCGTTGAAATCGCTCAGGATCTTTTTGTTGTAAAATCTCTGCTTGCTGAATATCAGTGAGTAATAAATCAGGCGTAAGAACATTTGGCATTACTATTTGATGACTTTCTCCCTCCTCTTTAATATGAAAAGAAGCGGCCATATTAAATATTGCTTTGCCATTTTGAAATGCTACAACACGTCTTGTAGTAAAGCTTCTTCCGTCGCGAATAGTGTCCACATGATAATCAATTGGAATATTAATATCCCCCCCAAGAATAAAATATCCATGCATTGAATGAGCAATTCTATCATTTGGAACAGTCTGATATGCAGCATGAAGAGATTGTCCTAAAACTTGACCTCCAAACACGCGTCCCCATGCTGTTTTATAATTTTGCCCTATAAAAAGCTGATCATCCTTTTTTTCAAGTGTCAACAAGTCAATCAATTCTTTACTAGATATCATAATTAATTTTTACTTTCTTATTCTTGTTAATAAGATCATGTTTTTAGAATAATTTTTATAAAGATTTATAAGTTCCTATTGGTCCAAATCTCATGCATGGGGTCTCCTTTGCTATTTATCCCTTCGTGATGCCAATCATTATCTTTTAAACTATATTGAAAAGGTAATACTCGTCCAACACTTTTGTTGTTCCTTGAAAAAAACTCAATATTTTCAGTATAAATTTTATCTTCAGCAGAATAAAATCCTCCGCCAGAACCAAAAAACTGAAATGTTTCAGTATTAAATGCAATCCATTGAAAATAACCATCCTTTAAAAATTTCATTGTTTTCCTTGGCTTTGAAATATCTCTTCTCTTTTCCCCATTATCTGTCATTCTTCCAGCCATAAGCCATTTTCCATCCAAATCAAGAGATTTGTTTACTGATTTAATCCAGGATATATCTTGCTGTAATTCAAACTCTGTCAAACTATCTTTTTCATAATTGGAGTTAAATTCAAATTTTATTTTAAACTTATTTCTTTCACTTTTGGTGTAAAAGCCTCCTCGAGTCAATATAAATTCTGCTGGATCAGTAATAAACTGCGTTTCTACAAAATACTCTTCATCAATTATAATCCGATGGGTAATAATTTTTCCGTTTCTTTCAGTTTTGAAGTTAAAAACTTGTGCTAAAGAAAAAGAGCACGATAGCAATAAAAAGCAAAATATTAGTTTTTTCATTTAAATTTAATTTCTATAATTCAAAGCAGGTTTTCGATCTCCCAACATAGGAGTATAAATAAAATCAACTCCTCTTCTATTAATAAATTCTTTTTTCGCTGCTTCTATAGTTTTTGGATCGTCTAACAATTGCATTCCTGTTAGTGCAAGTGTTTTTGCAGCAATAATCATCCCTTTTGTTCCTATGCTAGTGCCACCTGCTGCAACTGCCTGCCAACTATGAGCAGAAGTCCCCGGAACCCAAGTTGCTGTATTAAGCCCTGCAGTAGGCACCGCAAAACTTACATCTCCAACATCAGTAGAACCACCTGCTTTTCCCACAGGATTGTATGGCTCAACACCCTGAACATATTTTGTATCTAAATCAATGCCTAATGTCTTTGAAATTTTTTCTGCAAAAATTTTCTCTTCCTCATCATATAAATAGCCTCCTATTTTTACTAGGTTTTTATGTACTTGCCTTTGCAAGATTTCATTATGTAAAAGTTCATGAACTCCACTAATTATTTCGTAATCCATTTTTGTTCCAGTTCCTATTGCAGCCCCTTTAGCAGCATGAACAATTCGATTAAAAATATTTGTAACCTCGTCTCTGTTAGGATGTCTTGCATAATAGTAGACCTCAGCAAAATCTGGCACTACATTAGGAGCATTCCCACCCTTGGTTATAACATAATGTATTCTTGTACTTTCTGTTGTATGCTCTCTTAGCATATTTACCATATTGTTCATCGCTTCTACACCGTCTAATGCTGAGCGTCCCTTTTCAGGCGAACCAGAAGCATGAGCTGAAACACCGTAAAAACGAAATTTTGCGGTTTTATTCGCCAATGCCATACTGGCTCCAGCTGAATTTTTATTACTTGCATGCCAGTGAAGTGCAATATCTACATTATCAAATAATCCCGCTCTTGTCATATATACTTTACCTGAGCCAC
>JBJKWV010000052.1:0-11584 GCA_045561915.1 Flavobacteriaceae bacterium | reverse complement strand
CTATTCATAACCTCTTTAGTTGTTTCAAATCTAATTTTTCAAAAATTTTTCTATTGGTATCCTTTTGATATTAAAATATTTGGAAATTCTCTATTTGAACTTTCTGTGGGGGTTCTTCCCTACCCAATTACATTTTTAATAACTGATTTGATTTCGGAAATCTATGGTAAAAAGAGTGCTAATCAAGTAGTAATCACGGGTATTTTTGCCTCATTTTTTTCTATGGGAATTCTTTTAATGGCAAATGAAGTTCCTGCTATTAAAAATTCTCCAATTGATGATCAAACATTTAATGAAGTATTTGCACTTTCTCCAATTGCAGTTTTAGCCTCAATGATTGCTTATTTGATAGCTCAGTTTATAGATATTCGTATTTATCATTTTTGGAAAAATCTTACCCAAGGTAAAATGTTATGGTTAAGAAATAACTTCTCGACCTTTACCTCTCAATTTGTAGATTCATTATTGGTAATAGGATTATTAAGTATTTTTGGTGTATTAGAATGGACACTCTTTTGGGGTCTTGTTATTTCTAGTTTTCTTTTTAAAATACTTGTAGCTGCTTTAGACACCCCACTTCTTTATCTTTTTGTTGGTATTTTTAGAAAAACTTTCCATTTAAAACCTACAGACGAAATAGAAATTTGATCTATGGATAGTAAAACAAGTGGCACACGTATTAATAAATATTTAAGCGAGATAGGTCATTGTTCAAGAAGAGCTGCAGATAAACTAATTGATCATGGCAGGATTAAAGTAAATGGAAAAGCAGTTTCAATGGGGCAAAAAGTAAGCTCCAGCGACCGGATTGAAGTCGATGGAATTCTTGTTGAAAATCTTAAAGAAGGTAATGTTTACATAGCATTTAACAAACCAACTGGAATTGTTTGTACGACTGATACAAGAGTTGAAAAAGATAATATTATCGATTATATAAACTACCCCCGGCGTATTTTTCCAATCGGAAGATTAGATAAAATGAGTGAAGGTTTGATTTTAATGACTAATGATGGAGACATCGTTAATAAAATTCTTCGCTCTCGCAACAATCATGAGAAAGAATATATTGTGACTGTAAATAAACCAATCACTAATGATTTCATTGAAAAAATTAGAAATGGATTACCTATTCTAGATCAGATTACTAAAAAATGTTATGCAGAACAAATTCATAAAAAGCAATTTCGTATTATTTTGACACAGGGTCTAAATCGTCAAATTAGAAGAATGTGCGAGTACCTTGAATATAAAGTTTTAAAGTTGAAACGTGTCCGTATAATGAATATTAAATTAAATACTAAAGTTGGACGATATAGAGATTTAACTAAAAAGGAAATGAACGAATTGCTTAATCTTATATCTGATTCTGAAAAAAATTTTAATTAATAATATTGAATTCGACTTTTTGGCCTTCATTAGAACGAACATTAAATACAGTTTGATCTTCAAAAAGAAAATATTGGCCTTTCACACCTATTAACTTACCTTGATAAAAAGGTGTCTTTAATAAATTTAAACTAACTACTTTATTGGGATATTTATTTACTGGAAAAATAATCTTCTCCAATTTTCTTTCATCCAGATTCATGAAAGATTTTAAGTCTCCAGGTAAATGATCTGCAGCTTTATTAAAAGCTTCTTCCCAATTAGTTTCTTCTAATTCGTTTTGCAGCATTTTCCTCCAATTAGTTTTATCAGAAAAAATCTGTTTTAGAGAAACCTCTGCAACACCAGCTAAATATCTATTTGGCAATTCTAAGACAATCATAGCCTCCTGAGCTCCCTGATCAATCCAACGGGTTGGCAGTTGACTTTTTCTTGTCACACCTACTTTTAAATGACTACTAAGAGCTAAATAAACAATATGAGGCTGCAATTGAATTTTCTTTTCATAATCTAAATCTCTATCAGGGATATCTAAGTGAGCTTTACTAAGTTCTGGACGCATAATCCATTCTCCAACTGCGGGGCTCTCAAAAAAACAAGATTTACAAAATCCTTGCCTAAAAATAGGGTGTTCTACATAACAATTTAAGCACTGAGAACCTATACTTTTAATACTTATAGTTTTGCCAATACATTGATTTAAATGAATAAAATCACTTTCCATATCCAAGAAATAATCAATTGGTGTATTACGCTCTGTTATCATTTTTTTTAAAATTCCCTCAAACATAAACCAGAAAAGAATTAATTATATTTACTTAAGAAAGATAATAATTTTTTAATGCCGATACCCTTATTTAACTCAATAGCTTCATGGATTCTAAAAAAAAGAATACATCAAATGGAGCTATTTATGAAATATCCTAACGAAGTTCAAAATGAACTACTGCATGAATTAATTAAAACGGCTTCAAAAACTGAAATTGGAAAACTATACGACTTTAAAACAATCAAGAGTTATGATGTTTTTAAAAGTAGAGTTCCATTATGTAGTTATGATGATATAGAATTAGATATTGAGCGTTGTAGACAAGGAGAACAAAATCTCTTTTGGCCAAGTAGTATAAAGTGGTTTGCTAAATCAAGTGGGACTACTAATTCTAAAAGTAAATTTATTCCCTTAAGTAATGAGGCTTTAGAGGACTGCCATTATAAAGCTGGAAAGGATATGCTATCATTATACTTTAACAATAATGAAGATTCTCAACTTCTCACCGGCAAATCTCTAAGACTTGGTGGTAGTAACGAATTATATAACAAAAACGATAGTTATTTTGGAGACCTCTCATCTATAATAATTCAAAATCTTCCCTTCTGGGCTGAGCTCAGCAGCACTCCAAGCAATAAAACCTCACTAATGCCTGAGTGGGAGTCCAAAATGAAAGCTATTGTAACAGAGTCAATATCTAAAAAAGTGACTAGTTTGGCTGGAGTTCCATCTTGGATGTTGGTATTACTTCAAAATGTTTTAAAGAAAACTGGAAAAAAAACTATATCTGAAGTATGGCCTGATGCAGAGGTATACTTTCATGGAGGTGTAAGTTTTAAACCTTATCGTGAATTGTATAAAGGATTATTCACAAAACCAAACTTTCGATTTTACGAAATTTATAATGCATCAGAAGGTTTTTTTGGAATCCAGGACCAAAATCATTCTGAAGAATTATTATTGATGCTTGACTATGGAATTTTTTATGAATTTATACCAATTAAAGGAGATAATGAAAATGAATCAGAAATCGTACCTCTTTCTGAAGTTACCTTAAACACTAACTATTCTATTGTAATTACAACTAATGGAGGTTTATGGAGATATAAAATTGGAGATACTATTCATTTTACTAGTTTATCACCTTATCGGATTCAAGTCACTGGCAGAACAAAACATTTTATTAATGTTTTCGGAGAAGAGCTTATAATTGATAATGCTGAAAAAGCACTTGAAAAAGTTAGTGCTCAAACGGAAAGCATTGTTTCGAATTATACAGCAGGTCCTGTTTTTATGAAAAAAAATTCTAAAGGTGCGCATGAATGGATAATAGAATTTGAAAAAGAGCCCAGAGACTTAAATCAGTTCAGTTCATTATTGGACCTAGCTTTACAGGAGGAAAATTCTGATTATGAAGCAAAACGATATAAAAACATGACATTGCAATCACTGAAGATCCATAAAGCAAAAAAAGGATTATTCTATGAATGGTTATCTAAAAAAGGTAAGCTTGGGGGTCAACATAAAGTTCCTAGGCTTTCAAATTCTAGAGAAATTTTAGATGAACTCTTAGAAGCGATTAATTAAGAAACAACTTTCAACTTTGGTAACTCTATCCTAGAAAGTTTTTGATCAGCATATTGTTTAGTGACTTTTAGTCTTTTAACCTTTGTTTCTGGTAACTCAAACATAGCATCGTTTAGAACTGCTTCGCAAAGGGATCTCAAGCCTCTTGCTCCTAACTTATATTGAAGTGCTTTTTCTACTATAAAGTCTAATGCTCCCGGTGTAAATTGTAATTCGATATTATCCATCGCGAATAATTGAACATACTGCTTAATTAATGCGTTTTTTGGAGTAGTTAATATGGTTCTTAATGTTATTTCATCTAGAGGACTCATATAAGTTAAAACTGGTAATCTCCCTATAATTTCTGGTATTAAACCAAATGCTCTGACATCTCTGGGAGTGATGTATTGCAACATATTTTCCTTATCTATATCACGTTTCTCAAGCGCTGTTTTGTATCCAATTGCTTGAAGATTTAGACGCTTATTTATGTGAGCTTCAATTCCATCGAATGCTCCTCCAGCTATAAACAGGATATTAGAAGTATCTACTTCTATAAATTTTTGATCAGGATGCTTTCTGCCGCCTTTAGGTGGAACATTAACAATTGTTCCTTCCAATAACTTTAATAAAGCTTGTTGAACTCCTTCACCCGAAACATCTCTTGTTATAGATGGATTATCACTTTTACGAGCAATTTTATCAATTTCGTCAATAAAAACAATTCCTCTTTCAGCTTTATCAACATCATAATCAGCAGCCTGAAGCAGCCGCGATAGTATACTTTCTACATCTTCACCTACATAACCTGCTTCAGTTAAAACTGTTGCATCTACAATTGCTAATGGCACTTTTAATAACCGAGAAATAGTTTGAGCTAAAAGTGTTTTTCCAGTGCCTGTAGGACCGACTAATAAAACATTACTTTTTTGAATTTCAATATCATTTTCGTTGGTATTTTCTTGAATCAAACGTTTATAATGATTGTAAACAGCAACTGATAAAACTCGCTTTGATGCCTCTTGTCCAATAACATAATCATCCAAAAAAGATTTAATTTCCCTAGGAGGTTTCAATTCTATCGAAGTTGAACCTTTATCTTGCTCAGAAGTCTCTTCTAGTACTATTCCGTGAGCCTGTTCTATGCAACGATCACAAATATGAGCATCCAATCCAGCAATAAGTAACTGAGTTTCTGGTTTAGGCCTTCCACAAAAAGAACAATTTAAATCAGGCTTACTCATAAAGAAAAATTATTTAGGAGCATTTTTGAGAACTTCATCAACCATACCGTAAGCTTTTGCTTCCTCAGCTTTCATCCAATAATCACGATCACTGTTTTCGGTTACTTTTTTCATGCTTTGTCCCGAATGTTTAGAGATAATTTGATATAACTCATCTTTTAATTTAAGAATTTCTCTGGCTGTGATTTCAATGTCAGAAGCTTGTCCCTGAGCTCCCCCCAATGGTTGGTGAATCATTACACGAGCATGTGGAAGAGCAGACCGCTTTCCCTTGTGCCCAGCACAAAGTAAGACTGCACCCATTGAAGCGGCAATACCTGTACAAATTGTAGCTACATTAGGTGTTATAAATTGCATGGTGTCATAAATGCCAAGACCTGCATAAACTCCACCACCGGGAGAATTGATATACATTTGAATATCACGATTTGAATCGGTACTCTGTAGGAATAATAATTGGGCTTGAATGACATTAGCTACTTGATCATTTATTGCAGTTCCTAAAAACATTATTCTATCCATCATCAATCGAGAAAAGACATCCATTTGTGCAACGTTTAATTGTCGCTCTTCAATTATGTAAGGTGTCATACTACTTACAATTTTATCGTAATACATTGCACTAATACCGTGGTGTTTCGTTGCGTATTTTTTGAATTCTTTACCGTAGTTCATGTAAAATAATTTTCTTTAAAATTAATGAATTTATTATGCTTTACCGTAAGCTTGCTTTATAAAGGCGTCAAAACCGACCTTTTTTGTATTTAATGGGGCATTTTCTTTATAGAAATTAAGTATTTTTTCTCTCATCAATTGTTCTGAAATTCGACGAGTTTCATCCTTATTTGACATAACGTTTGAGATAATTTCATCTAATTTTTCTTTTTCAGGTGTTTGACCATATTGCATCATTTGATTTTGAATCATTGAAGCTGTATAATCTTTGAGCTCTTCAAAATTAATGTCGAGATTGTTTTCACTTATTATTTTGCCTTCTATTAGTTGATAGCGTATACCGCTTTCTGATTTGCTATACTCCTGGACAGCTTCTTCTTGAGTCATTGGTTCTTTAGAAGAATTCTGGATCCACTTAGTTAAAAATTCTGAGGGAAGTTTGAATTTTGTTTTAGCGACTATAGCCTCAGAAATATCATTCATGAGTTTTTGATTTGCTTGTGGTTCAAACTGTAATTTTAAGCTTTCTTTTATTTTTTCTTCTATCTGTTTTACTGAAGTAACTGTTCCTGGTTCATATAATTTGTCAAAAAGTTCTTGATTAAAATCTGCAAGAATTCTTTCATTTATTTCCTTTAACTCAATGTTTATATTAAACTTCAAAAGTTCTTTAAATTTTTTATCATCTAAAGATAAAAGCCGCTTTAAAGTTTCATCATCTTTAAAAAAACCTTTTGTCGAAAAACTCAATACTTCTGATAACTTAGCCTCTTTTAAGACTGATATATTTTTCTTCGATTTTACATCTTCAATGGTGAAATTGACCATTTTTTCTAACTCAACTTCCTTATTCCTAAATTGAGCTGTTATCTCATATCCTTTTTCAATTTTATTTTGACTAACTAGTTTTCCATATTGTTTTTGGATATTGATTATTTGTTCCTGAATCATTTTTTTTTCAGGTTCAATTTCATAACGGATTATTTTTTTAAGGACACTTAATTTAACATCAAACTTAGGAGCTATACCTAGTTCAAATTCGAAGGTTAGCTGAGGATCTTTCCAGTTGAGCGCTTCCTTGGGGGCTTTAGGAATTGGATTTCCAAGCAACTCAAGTTTTTCATCCTTAATATAATTATCTAAATTTTCTCTTAATAATTTATTAACCTCATCGGCAATAACAGCTTGCTCATATTGCTTTTTGATCATTCCCATTGGAACATGGCCCTTTCTGAATCCTGGAATGTTCGCATTTTTCCTGTAATTACTTAAAACCGTACTTACTTTTTCTTCATAATCCTTACGATCTATGGTCATGTTTATGACTGAATTCAATGAATCTAAATCAGTTTTGTTAATGTTCATTATGTGTCTTAATTAAGTGCGCAAAAATACACTTTTTTATTGCTGCATCAAAGTTTTTTAAAATCCTGAGAGCAAGTAAAATCATTACATTTTTAAAATAAATAAAAATATAATCCAGTATCCTCAAAATAAAACGACTTTCTATATTTATAAAAATAAATCTACTATATTTGCCCCCTAGAATTAATAACCGGAGGATCGTGCATCCTCATAAATTAATATGATATGCCTGTAAAACTCAGACTTCAAAGACACGGAAAAAAAGGTAAACCTTTTTATTGGCTAGTAGCCGCAGACTCCCGTTCCAAAAGGGATGGTCGTTATCTCGAAAAGATAGGAACTTATAACCCAAACACTAATCCAGCGAGTGTTAACATCGATATTGACAAAGCAATTAATTGGTTAGATAAAGGAGCGCAGCCTACAGACACTGCTCGTACATTATTGTCCTACAGGGGGGTGATGTATAAGCATCACTTAAACGGGGGTATAAGAAAGGGTGCATTCACTCAGGAAGAAGCTGACAAAAAATTTGAAATCTGGCTTGAAGAAAAAAATGCAAAAATTCAAACCAAAAAAGATAATTTGTCAGAAGACCAAACAAAAGCTAAAGCTAAACGTCTAGAGGCTGAGAAAGCAGCTAGTGAAAAGAGACTTGCAGATGCTGCAGCTGCTGAAGCTGAAGCCGTTGCAAAAAAAGCTGCTGAAGAAGCAACTGCAACTGAGGAAGCACCTGCCGCTGAGGAAGCACCTGCCGCTGAGGAAACACCTGCCGCTGAGGAAGCACCCGCCGCTGAGGAAGCACCTGCCGCTGAGGAAGCGCCTGCCGCTGAGGAAACACCTGCCGCTGAGGAAGCACCTGCCGCTGAGGAAGCACCCGTCGCTGAGGAAGCACCTGCCGCTGAGGAAGCACCCGCCACTGAGGAAGCACCTGCTGCTGAGGAAGCACCTGCTGCTGAGGAAGCACCTGCTGCTGAAGAAGCACCTGCTGCTGAGGAAACACCTGCCGCTGAGGAAGCACCTGCCGCTGAGGAAGCACCTGCTGCTGAAAATACATCATCAGATGATATTTCTCCAGACTCTAAAGAAAAGGAGGAATAAAACTGTGGGATAAAATACAACCCTAATTGTATACGATGACCAAGGAAGGCTACTTTTATATTGGAACCATCGTTAGGAAATATAGCTTTAAAGGAGAATTACTAATAAAAATTGATAGTGATGATCCAGAATCATACATAAATTTAGATTCTGTATTTATAGAATTAAAAACTGGGCTAGTACCTTTTTTTATTCAAAAATGTCAACTTCATAAATCTGCTTTGTTGAGGATTAAATTTAATGAAGTGAAAAATGAATTTGATGCAGATTCATTAATGAAAAAAAATTTGTATTTACCGATTAATTTACTCCCTCCTCTAAAGGATAAAAAATTTTACTTTCACGAAGTAATTGGTTTTTCGATGATTGAGGATGGGCTTTTAATCGGAAAAATAGAAAGGATTCAGGACGGTGGACTTCAAGCGCTATTTGAGGTTAAAAATAATGATGGTAAACTTGCTCTTATTCCTGTTCATGATGATTTCATATTAGAAGTAAATCGAGATTTAAAAAGAATAATTGTTAAACTTCCAGGAGGACTAATAAATCTGCAAGATTAATTTCCTAAAAAAACAGAACAAAACCAAAAGATGGTAATGGAGAGCTATTACCGTCTCCAGTTGAAACTGGAACTAAGCTCCTTGGTAAACTAATTTCACCATCGTCTGATCTATTTAAACCGTATTCTTGAGGGGTAGGATTGGGTTGTGCCATGAAATTTTGTACTTCAAAATAAAAATTAAATGATAAATCATTAAAATTCCATTTTTTATCAATTCGTATATCAGCTTGATTAAATGCTGAAAGTTTTACATCTCCTAGACTATCGTAATCCAAGATAATTTCTGGATAAGAAACAGTACTTAATTCCAAATTAATAGGAACATAAGGATTTTCGCCAGCAAATCTCCAACGAGCGCTAACTTCCCAATTACGCTTTAGTTTATATCCTCCTGAAAATGAAATTAAATGACGACTATCCCAAACCGAAGGTCGAGATACTCCGTCTATTCCTGAGAATTCACTAAAAAAATAAGTATATGCTAATATTCCGTAAAAATTGTTGGATAACTTTTGTTGAAATAAAACTTCAGCTCCACGACTTTCCCCAAGCCCTTCAGAGATAATTGCCTCGTTACCCAAAACTTCAAACCCACCTCCTTTATTGGCCAGAGAAACTCCATCGATTAAGGAAATTGGGTAGTTTGAATATTTCTTTAAAAATCCTTCAACAGTAACTCTTGATGCTGGAGTTAAGTTGTATTCAATTCCAGCAACGTAATGATCACTTTTGGTATATAGGGCGTCTTTATTAACAAACACATTTCTTTCTTGAAAACCTAACATTGTGTAAGTTGGAATTTTAAAATATCGCCCTAAGGAAGCATTGAATTTCCATTTTTGGTCTTTTGAAAGGGCATATGATAGAGAAAGTCTAGGAGAAATATTATCTGTTAAATTAGATCCCTCAGAAAAAGTATCTTCATCTGTTCTAAGACCTAAGGAAAAACTTAAGCGATCATTAAAAAAATTTCTAGAACCTTTTAAAAAAAATCCATATTTGATAAAATTCAAATCAGTCTGATAAGTAATATCATAAAAGATAAATTGAGTATCATTTTTATAACTAGATTTTTGCAAATTAAATCCTGCAGACCATTTCCATTTGTCAACGTACTGGGTTGCTTGAAAACGCAATTTAGATTCCCATTCATAAGAATCATTTTGAAATATAGTTCCTGTTTTGGTTGTATTGTCTTTATAGCGAGCAAAAACATTTTCCAATCGATTGGAACTTAAAGCTGTTGTCATAAATCCTTTTCCGTTTTTATAGTTTCTTTTCCATGATAATCCAACAGTAGCACTTCGCTGATCAATTATTGGAACCTGCTCTAATGTTGCTTGTTGCTCTGCATCGAACTCATCTGGTGGTTTCACAGAAAAATCATCGATAGCCCCAATTCCAATAAAAGTCAAAGAATTGAATTTATTAATCTCATGTTTAATTTTCCATTGATAATCCCAATAATCAGGTCGTATCGGAAGTCCTATCAATTCAAATAAAAACTGAAGATAACTTCTTCTAACAGAAAGCAAAAAAGTTGTTTTTGCAGGTTCAGATTTATTTTTCCTGAAAAGAGGTCCTTCTAATGTCAAACCAGCCTCACTAGCACCAAAACGAAAATTTCCTCCAAATCCTGATGGGTCTCCCTCACGTTGTTCAAAAGATAATACCCCAGAGAGTGGATTATCGTATTCTGCTCCAAATGCTGAACTGGATAATGTTACTTCTCTTACAAATGAAACATTAACCATTCCTACTGGACCTCCTGCACTTCCCTGAGTACTAAAATGATTAATATTTGGGATTTCAATTCCATCCAAATAATAAACAGTTTCATTTGGTGCACCACCACGGATAATAATATCATTCCTAAACCCACCAATTGATGGAGAAATACCAGGCATGCTCTGCACAACCTTTGTTATGTCATTGTTACCCCCGGGATATGTTTCAATTTCTACTACAGAAAAAGTTTGAGTTGATAATGGTGTTTCACTTTTAGTCTTGAAAGGGCTTTGAATCAATACAACTTCATCCAAATTTTCAGATACTTCGCTAAGTTCAAAAAATAGCGGAATATTACCTATTGACTTTACTATTACATTGAACTGAGTTTGACTTTCATAACCCAAATAACTTGCTGTTATATTGTAAGACTGTGAAGGAATATTTTCTAATTTGAAATATCCTTCGGAATCTGTAACCGTTCCAAATGTAGTCCCCTCAAGTAAAAGTGTGGCTCCTTCTAGAGGAAGCTGACTTTGAATATCAAAAATACGTCCATTAAGTGATCCTGAAGTTTGAGAATGCACTAAATGAAATACAAAAAATGATATTAAAAGAATCTTGATCTTCATCAATTAAAATTTGTCGAATTTACGTCAATATAATTTTGATTCTTGAAGATTTATTTAAAAGTTTTAATATAAAAATTATTTAAACTGTTTAAAGTTTTGTTTAATTTTTTTTATTTATCTTTAAACAAAAATTGTTATGAAAAACAGAAGGTTGTTTCTAAAAACAGCATGTAAACCTTTGGTCCTTGCAGCACTTGGAATACCAGTTTTGGAGGCTTGTTCAACAGAAGAAATATCTGATACTCCATCAAGATCATCAGTTAACTCACCAAATGTAGAGAAAAGAGAACCGTTAATTATCAACCTTAGTAATAGCAATTTTTCAGATCTAACTAAAGTTGGTGGCTGGAAGAATTATACTCAGGAAGATTTGTTGCTAGTAAGAATTAGTGACAACGAAATACGTGCATTTGATAACAGGTGCCCTCATCAAGGGAATCGAGATCGATGGGAATTTGATGGAAGCAGTTTTACTTGTCAATATCATTTTAATTCATATTCAACCAGTTGCAGCGGCTCTTTAATTTGTTACCCAACAACCTTTGAAGACGAT
>JBJKWV010000051.1:0-12264 GCA_045561915.1 Flavobacteriaceae bacterium | reverse complement strand
AATCTAAACGGTTCTTCTCCTGCATTTAGTAATATCGCGCGTTGGAGCGGTGTTTCCTCTACCGATTGGAGTTGGGGTGGTTTGTTTGCAGATTTTGATAATGATGGTTGGAAAGACTTATATGTTACCAACGGAATACGACGGGATGTGAATAATAAAGATTTTTATAATCAACACCGTGCTTTTTTCAATAAAATGGAAAACGATCCTAAATACAAAAACAAAGAGGAAGAAGTAAAACTATTGTCTTATTTAGAAAAAATGCCCTCTGAAAAGCTAGCGAATTATTTGTTTCACAACCAACAAGATAAAGGTTTTGTAAATAGAAATACAGAGTGGGGATTAGATGAAAAAACATTCTCTAATGGAGTTATATATAGTGATCTAGACAATGATGGGGATCTTGACTTAGTGGTAAATAATCTTGAAGATTATGCTAGTATTTATAGAAATAATAACACAAATTCAAATTTTATCGGATTTGAGCTAGAGGGCAAGGATAAAAATATCCCGATTGGTGCTAGAATACATTTAAAAGCATCAGGAAAATATCAGATGCAGGAATTTAATCTTAGTAGAGGATATCTTTCATCTGTATCACCGAGAATCCACTTTGGGCTTGGAGATAGCACAAATTTGGATGAAGTTGTAATCGAATGGCCTGATGGTAATAGATCTATATTGGTTGATGTGAAAGTTAATAAATATAATAAAGTAGTTTATAAAAAAACTTCCTCTAAAATAGTTGAAGATAAAGATGAATCAATCAAAATAAAACAATTTGAGACCATAGCCCAAAAAGACCCTTTTATTCACAAGGAAAACCCATATGATGATTTTAAAGATGAAATATTACTCCCTCACAAAAACTCTACTTTAGGCCCTGCTCTTGCTGTAGGAGATTTAAATAATGACAACAGAGAGGATTATATTATAGGAGGAGCTATAGCACAGGCTCCTGGAATCTTTATACAACAAGAGGATGGAACTTTCAAACAAGCAACCATTCCAATATTTGAAAAAGATAAATTTTATGAAGATTTAGGAATTGAAATTTTTGATGCAGATAATGACGGTGATCAAGATATTTACATTGCAAGCGGAGGAAATGAGTTCAATGAAGGATCTCAAGGCTATGAGGATCGTTTTTACGAAAATAAAGGTAATCTAAATTTTGAAAGAAATGAAAGTGCAATACCTGGTGCAAGGATAAGTGGACTTGAGGTTTCTTCGAATGATTTTGACCATGATGGAGACTTAGATCTTTTTGTAGGAGGTAGACTCAGTCCAAAAAAATATCCATATCCGTCAAGCTCAAGGATTTTAGAAAATCAAAGCTCTAATGGTAAAATAAAGTTTGTTGATGTCACAGATCAGAAAAATCCAGCACTCAAAAAAATTGGGTTGGTTACGACTTCTAATTGGATTGATATAGACGGCGATTCATGGGATGATTTAATTGTTAGTGGGGAGTGGATGTCCTTGCGGTTCTTTAAAAATGATAAAGGAAAATCTTTTAAAGAAGTTACAGATGAAGTTTATCATTCTGAACATCGTGGATGGTGGAATGACATTGAAAAAGGTGACTTTGACAATGACGGTGATATGGATTTAATAGTTGGAAATCTTGGTTTAAACTACAAATACCAAGCATCAGTAGAAAAACCTTTCCGAATTTATTTAAACGATTTTGATAAAAACGCTACTTACGATATTGTGTTAAGTTATAAGTCAGAAGATACTGAATATCCCGTGAGGGGACGTCAATGCTCATCTGAACAGATGCCGGCAATTAAAGAAAAATTTAAGAATTATAATAGTTTTGCTAGTGCTTCGCTTGAAGAAATATACTCAAATCAAATGTTAGAAGAGTCATTAAAATATGAAATCAACTCATTTGAAAGTATCTATCTACAAAATAATGATGGTAAATTTATTGCTAAAACCCTTCCCTACCAAGCTCAATTTTCAAATATAAATGCAATGATTGTGAAAGATATAGATCTTGATGGGAATCTTGATATTGTATTAGGAGGAAATCTTTACAATGCTGAGGTTGAAACACCCAGAAATGATTCGAGTTACGGACTTTGGTTAAAAGGAGATGGGAACAATGGTTTTTCCGCTCTTCCACCAAGGGATAGCGGACTTGTTATGAGAGGAGACATACGAAATATAAAGTTAATAAAAGTAGGCGATGAGAATCATCTGATAATTGCAGCAAATAATCAGGCTCTTCAGCAAATTAAAATTAATTAATGAGATATTTTGCAATATTTCTTTCTGTTTTTTTTACAACGGGGTGTATGAATCAGAAGGAAAATAAATTTAAAGATTTCCTAGTTGGGGAATGGAGAATTGAAAATCCTGTACTCCAATCATTTATTCGATTTGAAGAGAATGGAAAAACTACATATTACTTTAATCAATTTAGTTATCGACTAGATAGCCTTGCTGAAATTGGGAAATGGAAATTAATTGAGATTCGAAGGGGAAAAGAAATAGATACTTTTATAGTCAAAATTGATAAAAAACCTCAAAATACAGTTTTTAAATTTATCCCCGTTGATAAAGATCGGATCAAAGTAATGGACGATATTGGACAAACATTTTTCACTCGTATGAAAAAAGAATAACGTTATAAATCTAGTTGATCAAATACATTGCCATATGTATCAAAAGCAAAATAGTATGTAAGCTTTTGTTTCTCACCAGAATTATCAAGTTTAGTAAAGTCCAGGATTACTATATTATTTTTTTTATCTGGAATTAAAGTTATCTGAAGTGGGTTAAATGCTTGAAAATCTCTACTTTTTATTATTGATTTTAAAAGGATTTGCATCAGAACTCGACTAATTTTTTGTTTTTCTATTTTTACATCTAAATTATTTTTAACAGGTATTTCATATTGATCTCCATTAGCCTTTTGCCAAGAAAAATTAAAGTCTTTATCAGTAACACTTTCTTTCTGGGAAAATAAAAATGCAGTATTTAAAAAGACACAGAAAACAACCAAATAATAAAATCTGAAGTAACGAGCGATCATCAAATAATTTTTTCTAAATTTAAAAAAAATATACAATTAAGCATTGTATATAAATGGATTGAGGATTTATGAAGTCAGGAACTCAACTAACTTATTTATTGCCGCTTTTTTTTCTTTTAATTGGATGTTCAATCCAAGAAGATGAAAAAGAATCTACAAGCTATAAATTACAAACTGAAGTATGGCCAAGTGAAGACAATGGAAAAATCATACCAAGTCAGGGAAATTATGATCCATTCACAATCAAAACTATATATGCAAGACCAGAACCCGGATGGGTATTTGATCGTTGGGAAGGTGTAGTAAATACTACTGATAACCCCACAGAGATCTCTTTTTATGATAATCTTGCCATAAGAGCGGTATTTAAAAAAGATACATTTAAAGTTAGGACTATAGCAGGAGGTAAAGGCAAGGGTAGTAATTTAAATCAACTTTACTATCCAACAGGAATTGCATTAGATCCTTCAGGAGACTTGTATGTTAGTGATATGTACAATCATCGAATCCAGAGGTGGAAGCCTGGTGCTACGGTTGGAATTACAGCTGCTGGGGGAAATGGTTTTGGTTATGGTCCTTCTCAACTTGAAGAGCCTGGAAAAATTGATATTGATAGTCAAGGAAACTTGTACATTGCAGATACTGGAAATAATAGAATACAAAAATGGGAATATGGAGGGCTAACTGGAACAACAGTAGCAGGTGGTAATGGACTAGGTAACGAACTAAATCAACTCTATAATCCATTTGGTATAGCAGTAGATAATGATGGGACAATTTATGTTTCTGAGCTTAGTAATCATAGGGTAACAAAATGGAGCGCGGGAGCTTCTGAAGGTGAAATAGTTGCAGGTGGAAATGGGGAAGGAAGTGATTCAGATCAACTTGCAATTCCAATGGGCATCGCAATAAACAAAAATGGGGATCTTTTTGTGGCAGACACATATAACCATCGTGTACAGCTATGGGAAAAGGGAGCTACTAAAGGTAAAACATTAATTTCTGGTAAAGATTTTGATCCTGCTTACCAAATCAATTACTTTAGCGGTATTAGTATAGTTGACGACACTTTTCTTTATATTACTGATTATCAGCAAAAAAGAATAATTAGATACCATATTGATTCGGATACTTACGAAATCATTTCAACTAATGATTCAATAGAAAATGAGGAAGATAAACTTTCTCAGCCTTATCAAACAGCAGTTGATTTAATGGGGGATTTAATTATTGCTGATGCAAAAAATAATCGCATTCAAAAACGAAAAATCAAAAATGAATGAATGATAAATATCATGATTATTTAGATTTTAAATCTTACAAAACTATTTCTCATCATTTATTTATCATGCTAATGCTAGGTATATTTTTTTCTTGCTCAACAGATATAAAATTAAATCAAAATAACTTAAACCTTGAGTCAAGCGCGTATTTGATTCAGCATGAGAAAAATCCAATATTTTGGCAACGGTGGAATGATAATTTATATAATAAATACAATACTAAAGAAAAATTACTTGTCGTAAGTATTGGCTATTCAAGTTGTCATTGGTGTCATGTGATGGAAAAGGAAACTTTCGAAGATAAGGATGTGGCCAACTACATGAATGAAAACTTTATTTCTATAAAAGTAGACCGAGAGGAAAACCCTGAGATTGATAACATTTATATGACTGCTACGCAGATGATGACAGGTAGTGGTGGGTGGCCTCTCAATGTTGTTTGTTTACCAAATGGAAAGCCTGTTTACGGTGGAACTTATCATTCGAAAAAACAATGGTTAGAAGTATTAGGAAAAATTCAAAATCTCTATGAGACTGACAAGAATCAATTATTTGGATTTGCTGAAAAAGTAGAAAAAGGGATACAAGAGGTCAACCGTTTTGAGTTCACTAAAGAAACTAAAGCCTTTAACACCGAAATGCTTCGGAGTGAAATAAGTTTATGGTCTAACAATTGGGACACTATAAATGGAGGTGAGCAACAAAACCAAAAGTTTATTACCCCCGTAAAGTTTAATTATATCAATCAATTTCAGAATCTTAGTAAAGATGAAAGAATTGGCAATTACTTAAATGAAAGTCTTATAAAAATTACTGCTAGTGGAATAGTAGATCATCTGGAAGGTGGATTTTACCGTTACACTGTGGATCCTGAATGGAAAATTCCTCACTTTGAAAAAATGCTTTATGATAATGCACAATTATTGGGGCTATATGCTAATATTTATAAAGAATTTAAAAATCCTTTATTCAGATCAACTGTAAATAAAACATTTGATTTTTTACAGAAAAGAATGGAAAATGGCCAAGGAGGGTATTTCTCTGCCGTTGATGCTGATAATGAAGACGGTGAAGGCCGCTATTATGTTTTTAACCTAGAAGAGATTAAGAGGGTAGCTGGGAATGATATCGACTTATTACTTGAATATTATCGAATAAATTTGGACAACCCTATTGAAGATTTATATTATCATTTAAGAATGTCAAATGATATTGATTTATTGTTAACGAAATTTGGTTTAAATGAGGCTAGTTTCTTCGAAAAAAAGTCTGATTGGGAAAAGCAATTTGAAATTATAAAAAGTGATAGAGAATTTCCATTAATAGATACTAAAATTATCACCTCTTGGAATGCTCAAATGATCTCAGGGTTAATTCTTGCTTATGAGGCTTTTCAGGACGATATATTTCTTAATCAAGCAAAAAAAACATTTACTTTTATTCAACAAAATCTATTTGTAAATGGAAGTTTGATGCATACCTACCAAGCTAAAAAAGCCAAGATAGACGGAAATTTAGAAGATTATGCCTTTACAATTAATGCTGCTTTAGACTTATATGAAAATACTGGAGATACATATTACCTAAAAAAGGCTGATCAGCTAAGTAAAATTGTTATTAAGAAATTTGTGAATTCTGAAAATCCATTTTTTACTTTCACTGAAAATCCAGTTTTGTTTTCTCAAATTATTTCGTTAGATGATAATGTCATTGCCTCAGCAAATGCAATAATGGCAGAGAACTTATGGGAATTAGGCCAACTCAACGAGAATGATGATTATTCTGAACGAGCAAAAAATATGCTAAACGCTATAGTTGATTTCTTTAAGGATGGAAGAGGAAAAGACTATAGTCAATGGGCTCAATTATTGGCAAAAGAAGCCTTTTCTTGGAAAGAAGTTGTTATAGTTGGACCGGAAGCTAAAAAAATCAATACTCAAATAAAGAAAAATTACCTGCCAAATATACTTTTTCAGATAAGCGTAAAAGAAAGTAAACTACCCCTATTAGCAGATCGATTTTTTGAAAATGAAACTTTGATCTATGTTTGCGAAAATAAAGTATGTCTAAGACCTTCAAAGACTGTCAAAGATGCTTTAAAACAAATAATTAATTAATTACCCCAGAGCCCAAAAGCTCTTCCTCATTATACCAGGTAATAAATTGTCCTGATGTAACAGCTGACTGCGGCTTATCAAAAGAAATATAAAGCACATTTTCCTCCTGAATAAGGGTAGCTTTTTGTAAAGGTTGACGATATCTAATACGTGCAGTTACACTCATGCTATTACCAGCTAAAAGATCCAAATCATCCCTTACCCAATGAATATCATTTTTATTTACTTTAATTGTATCATGATATAATCCAGGATGAGATTTTCCTTCGCCAACGTATATTATGTTTTCTTTTACATCAGTACCAATAACGAAAAGAGGTTCTTCAAAGCCTCCTATTCCAAGGCCCTTACGTTGACCAATAGTGTAAAAATGTGCTCCTTCATGATCCCCTATAATAACCCCATCGTTTTTAGAATAAGTAAACTTTTCTGATTTATTCAAAAGAGATTGTAAGTTCTCATTATAATTTTGATAGATTATCGAATCTCTTGGAATTTTGATGATTTTGCCATTTTTTCGTTTGAGTTTTTGTTGTAAAAAGTCTGGAAGGCTTACTTTACCAATAAAGCATAAGCCTTGAGAATCTTTTTTATCAGCTGTTATTAGTTTTTCTTTAAAGGCTAAAGATCTTACCTCTTTTTTCTGCAAATGACCTATGGGAAAAATGACTTTTTCTAATTGTAACTGATTCAATTGACACAAAAAATATGATTGATCTTTATTTTTATCCTTTCCAGAAAGGAGTCTATAAATTTTTCCGCCAGACTCTTTAGTAAATGAATCTTTTTGACAATAGTGCCCAGTTGCAATATAGTCAGCTCCAAGAGAAAGTGAAATTTTTAAAAAAATATCGAATTTAATTTCTCTATTGCATAATATATCTGGGTTAGGTGTTCGACCTTTAGAATATTCATCGAACATATAATCTACAATTCTTTCTTTATATTCACTGCTTAAATCTACAGTTTGAAAGGGGATACCGAGTTTTTCAGCCACTAACATTGCGTCATTACTATCCTCTAACCAAGGACACTCATTTGAAATGGTAACTGACTCATCATGCCAGTTTTTCATAAATAGCCCGATAACTTCATACCCCTGTTCCTTCAAAAGATATGCAGCTACACTAGAATCGACACCTCCAGAAAGACCCACGACAACACGCCCCTTTTTCATAATTCAAAGATAAAGAGTATTCTAGGATTATCTACGTCCTGCTCTTTTTTGCTTTTCTGCTTCTTCCATAGCTCTTTGAAGACGAGCAGAAAATCCACCAGTTTTTTTCGGCTTTTTTTTATTTTCCTCAATCTTAGCATGGATCTTAGAATCATCAATAATGTAATTCTTAATCACAAGCATTAATATTATAGTTAGAAGATTTGAAACAAAATAGTATAAACTGAGACCACTTGCATAATTGTTAAAGAAAAATAACATCATTAAAGGCATTAAATACATTATTATCTTCATATTAGGCATTCCCGGCTGTTGAGGCATTGGTTGTTGTCCAGTGGTCATTTTAGTATAAAAGAAAATAGCAATAGATGCCAAAATTGGAAATAGGCTTACATGATCTCCATAAAAAGGTATAGAAAAACCTAAATCCAGGACAGAGTCATATGAAGAAAGATCGTCTGCCCAAAGAAAGCTTTTGTCCCTTAGTACAAATGCAACAGGAAAAAACGAAAATAAGGCATAAAATACGGGAAGCTGAATTAATGCGGGAACACAACCTGACATAGGATTAGCTCCTGCACGAGAGTACAAACTCATAGTTTCCTGCTGACGTTTAACAGCATCATCTTTATACTTTGCTGTAATTAAATCTACATCAGGGCGTAAAACTTTCATTTTAATCTGTGAAACATAAGATTTATACGTTACTGGGGACATTAATAACCTAACTATAAGAGTCATTACAATAATGGCAATACCATACGAAAGAAAAGATGATAAAAAACCAAATAAAGGAAGGAAAATTACTCGATTGATCCATCCAAAAATACCCCATCCCATCGGAATTGATGATTCTAAATCTCCTTCAATATTTTTTAGAGTATTGTAATCAGTTGGTCCATAATAAAATTTATAATTAGAGTTTATATTTCCTGATTGAGTGGGCAATGCAAAAGAAGTTTTAAAACGCTTAGTATATTTTTCCTCTAAACTATCCTCTCCAGACAAGTCCTTTGACTCCATTTCGACACTTGTAATATTTGAATCTGGAATTAAAATCGAACTAAAAAAGTGCTGTCGATAAGATATCCAACGTATATCTTGACGAGTCTCTCGATCTTCACCGCTTAGAGATAAATAATCTACTCTATCATCTTCATAACCAAATGTATATTCAGTATAACGGTTTTCATAATCAATACTTCTTGAATTTCTATAAACATCTGTAGACCAATTAACCTTTGGGTTTTGATAATTATCTAAAATAGCTTCCATGCCCACGGTCTTAAAAGTAACTGTAAACAAGTAACCCTTTTTCGGAAAATTATACTGATAAGAAATATATTGGCTATCTGAAAGCATAGCCTTCATTTCTAGTGTAAATAAATCACTTTTTTCTGTTAATGTAGGAGTAAAATAAAAATCTCTAGTATTTAAAATTCGTCCGTCTTTGGTGTTTAAGGAAATATTAAAATTCATATTGCCATCTTGAACCATTGGAACGGGTTGATCTTCGTGATTTTCAAATTCACTTAAAGCCAATCTGCTTATGCCTCCACCTTTTGCTTCGAATTCTAAAATCATCTTATCAGTTGAAAACTTGGTGCTAGGGACTGAATTAGGTTCAAACAGTCTTCCAAGATCACCGTATGCCAAAACCTTTTGCCGCTGTTCTATTGAATCTTTTAGCACTTGATCTATTTGATTTCCTTGTACTTGCTCAGTTGTTATTTTTGTATCTGATTTTGCTGTCTCTTGTTCTGGTCCGTTTCGATAAAGCATCCAGGTAAGTATTAATGCAATAAGGATAAATCCTATAAATTGATACGGGTCAAACTTTTTTTCTTCCATTTGGAGCTTTATAATTTTATTTATTACCTAGACTTGCTTTTACAAACGCTTTGAAAAGTGGATGAGGTGTTGAAACTGTACTTTTATATTCCGGATGAAACTGGACACCAACAAACCATGGATGATTTTTGTATTCAATAATCTCTACTAATCCTGTTTCAGGATTTGTGCCCGCTACTATAAAGTCTTGGTCGAAAACCTTTTCAAAATAACCGTTGTTAAATTCGTATCTATGGCGGTGACGCTCGGAAATACTATTTACAGCGTAAGCATTTACAGAAATAGTATTTTCATTTAAATCACAATCCCATGAGCCTAGGCGCATTGTTCCTCCTTTTTTAATAATTTTCTTTTGAGATTCCATTAAATCAATGACCGGAACCTTACAATTAGGGACCATCTCCGTTGAATTTGCTTCTACAAGCCCAACTTTATTTCTTGCATACTCAATTACTGCCATTTGCATCCCTAAACATATCCCAAAAAAAGGAATTTTATTTTCACGAGCATAAGTAATCGCAGTTATTTTACCTTCAATTCCTCTTTCGCCAAAACCTGGTGCAACGATTAAACCATTTAAACAGCTTAGTAACTCTTCAACATTACTTTTATCTAAATGTTCCGAATGTATACTTATTACATCAATTTCAGTTTCATTTTCTGCTCCAGCATGAATCAAAGATTCTAATATAGATTTATATGAATCTTGAAGTTCAACATATTTCCCAACCAAACCAATTTTTATATTGTGCTTAGGATTTTTAAATTTTTTTAAAAAAGAATTCCAATTGTTTAAATTGAGCTCTTGTTTGGCTCTAAGATTAAGTTTTTCCAAAACTACTCGATTCAAACCTTCTTCCGACATTTTTAATGGAACATCATAAATAGTTTCCACGTCAATTGACTGAATTACAGCCTCTTTTTTAACATTGCAAAATAAGGCTAGCTTATCTTTAATTTCCTCTGTCAATTTGTGTTCTGTTCTACATACAATAATATCAGCTGAAATTCCACTTTCCATGAGGGTTTTTACTGAATGCTGAGTAGGCTTAGTCTTCAACTCACCTGTGGCAGCAAGAAAAGGAATTAAAGTCAAATGTATAACTAGTGCATTTTCTTTTCCTAAATCCCAAATCATCTGTCTTACAGATTCTATATAAGGCAATGATTCAATATCTCCAACTGTACCTCCTATTTCAGTTATTACAATATCATATTCACCCGAATCACCCAACAAGCGCATACGCTCTTTTATTTCATTAGTAATATGCGGAATAACTTGAACTGTCTTTCCTAAAAACTCTCCTTTTCGTTCTTTCTCAATAACACTTTGATAGACTCGTCCAGTAGTTACATTATTTGCTTGAGAAGTATTAACGTTAAGAAATCGCTCATAATGTCCTAAGTCTAGATCTGTTTCTGCTCCATCATCAGTAACGAAACACTCTCCATGTTCATAAGGATTAAGGGTTCCAGGATCTACGTTTATGTAAGGATCAAATTTCTGTATTGTTACTTTAAAGTTCTGCCCCTGTAATAATTTAGCTAAAGACGCAGCTATGATACCTTTCCCTAGAGATGAAGTAACTCCTCCTGTTACGAAAATATACTTAGTTTTGGACATCCGGTTTATTTAATAGAATTTTGTACCGGGCTCAAATTTACAAAAATCAGGAAGAATTAACTGCTTTCCGAGCTCTATTCTTTTATCTCAATTATTTCGTAGCCATTATGCTGTAAGATATATAGACCCTTATTAATAAAAAACTCATTGCTGCTTTCTTCATACAAGAATCGATTAGACTCATATTGAGTTTCACCTAAATATAACGAATTTTGAAGGCTTTTAGATACTGCAACCCTTAAAATAGCGTCCATAGTAACATCATGTCCTCTAACAGCTTCTTTGTTCGGTGGTTTTCCAAATTTATTGATATAATTTCTAATAAAAGGATCTTCATAAGGTCTATCTAATGGTTTAAACCCACTTGAATACGTGAAATTTAAACCACCCAAAACAATTCTTGAAAGATTTTCATTATCGTAGGCATTACTCCTGTAGGTAGTAAATAATTGTACATCTCTATTTTTTGTGTTTTGAGCATTGAATTGAGAAATAGCACTGGCTATTAAAGGAAAAGATTGAGTCTCTAAAACAACTTTATTTGGTACAGAATCAATTAGTAATGAATCTACTAATTCGGGAATTATATAATCTTCCTTTTCAGGTCTAATTTTGATTGCCCAAGGAAAACGTGAGAGAAGCTCTTTTTCTATTTTACGATTCATATTATCAGCAACAATGACAACGTTTTGACAGCTATCCAATTTTTTCTCTAGATACTCATACATTTTGTCTCGATAGTCGTTTTCAGAAGTAACAGATTGAAAAACATTTTTACGAGATTCCACTGGTCGAGAAGATAGAGGTGCAATTTTAGGGATTTTTTTTAGACCCTCTTGATTTGAAACAAAATCAAAATTTGATGGAATTAATGGTCCGATAAGCAAATCTAAGTCACTAAAATCGCTAGTATTAATAAGTTCTTTAATTTGGCTTTTATCATTATTTGTGTCGAATGTTTTTACATCAATTTGAATGCCTTTATTTGATGCCTTTTCAACAGCAAAAAGGACTCCAGTATAGAAATCAAGTGATAAAGTGTGAAGATTTCTACCTGCAAGAGTCTTTTTTGTATCTTCAATCGAATCAAAAATTATATCCCTTGTTTTGAAAGGTAATAAAACACCTAATTTTAATTTACTTCTTTGAATAGTTGAGTCTAATAA
>JBJKWV010000050.1:0-12862 GCA_045561915.1 Flavobacteriaceae bacterium | reverse complement strand
CACTTTCTGCAAATCGAAGGATAAAAGAAGAAGGTGTAAAATTTAAATCTCACATCGACGGTTCATACCATTTTTTTACACCTGAAAAAGCGATTGAAATTCAACGTTACATTGGAGCTGATATAATAATGGCCTTTGATGAATGTACTCCCTATCCTTGTGACTATAATTATGCGAAAAATTCAATGGATCGCACACATAGGTGGCTTAAACGCTGCATCGAAGCTAATAATAAGTTACCCCAAATTTATGACTTCAATCAGACCCTCTTTCCAATAGTTCAAGGAAGTGTTTATAATGATTTACGGAGAGCTTCTGCTCATTTTATAGCTGAACAAGATGCTCCAGGTAACGCCATTGGAGGACTGTCTGTTGGTGAACCTCACGAAGAAATGTATTCTATGACCGAAGAAGTATGCAATATTCTACCAAAAGATAAGCCTCGTTATTTGATGGGTGTAGGTACGCCAATTAATCTTTTAGAAAATATTGCTTTGGGTGTAGATATGTTTGATTGTGTTCTACCCTCGCGTAATGCTCGAAATGGAATGTTGTTCACAGCATGCGGTAGTATTAATATAAAAAATAAAAAATGGGAAAATGATTTTTCTCCACTTGATTCTGAAGGTTACTGTTTTGCTGATCTAGAATATTCCAAAGCTTATGTGAGGCATTTATTTTCGATTAATGAGATGTTAGGAAAGCAAATAGCAACTCTACACAATTTGAGTTTTTATATTTGGTTGGTTCGTGAAGCAAGAAAACATATATTAGAGGGAGACTTTAGGGTTTGGAAAGAAAAAATGATAGTTAAAATGCAAGTGCGTCTATAATAATGAAATTAATTGATTTTTATATTATAAAACGTTATCTCGGTACTTTTATCGTAATGATTTTATTGTTTATACCTATTGGTATAATGGTAGATGTTGCTGAAAAAATCGATAAGTTTAAAGAAAAAGATGTCCCTCTTTCAAGCATATTTGAATATTACATTGATTTTACATGGTATTTTGCTAACCTATTATTTCCAATTTTTCTTTTTTTATCTGTAATCTGGTTTACCTCTAAGCTTGCAAATAATACCGAAGTTATTGCAATTCTTAGTTCGGGAATATCCTTTTTTCGATATTTAAGACCTTTTTTGCTTAGTGCAACTTTAATTGCATTTATTGCATTTTTTGCAGGAATGTTTATAGTTCCAAAATCAAATCAAGGATTTAATGATTTTAGGTACAAATACCTCGTGAAAAAAGAGGCAAGAAAAACAGATATTGTTTTCCAACAGATTAATGATGATGAATATATTTATGTAAATAATTATGATCCAATCAGGAAGCAGGCTTCAAATTTCACTCTAGAACATTTTGAAGGAAATAAATTAGAGTTTAAAATTAAAGCAAGAAGAATACGATGGATTGAAAAGGATAGTATTTTTCGATTGACAAATTATAAAAAAAGAAGTTTTTTTGGTGATCAAGAGCTTTATGAAGTTAAAATTAGAAAAGACACGATTTTCGATTTTGCAATAACTGATTTGGCACCAGTAAATTATATAGCAGAAACCTTAAATTTTCTCGAGCTTAATCAATTTATCGATAAAGAAAGAGAACGTGGGTCCACATTAATTAATAATCATTTACTAGTACGACATAAACGATGGAGCATTCCCATTTCTGCATTTATACTTACTCTTATTGCTGTTGCGGTATCTTCATTTAAACGCCGTGGTGGTATGGGAGTTAATCTTGCTTTTGGAATAACTTTGGGTTTTTTATTTATTTTCTTTGATAAAATTTTTGGTGTAATGGTTAGTAAATCAACATTTCCTCCTTTTCTTGCAGCTTGGCTTCCATTATTAATTTTTAGCTGCTTAGCATTCTTTTTACTTCGTCATGCAAAGCGTTAGAGGTAAAAATCTATTACTTTTTCACTTCATTGTGCTTCTCTTCGGATTTACTTCAGTATTGGGAGCTCTAATTTCAGTTTCAGCATTACCATTAGTAATTTACCGAATGGGTTTAGCAGCTATCGGCTTGGCCTTATTTTTTTTAATTTTTCACCCTAATTATTTTTATTTACCAAAACGGTTGTGGGGTGAAGTAATATTAGGAGGTGTAATTATAGGTGTCCATTGGGTAACCTTTTTTTATGCAATTAAAATAGCAGGTGTATCTCTAGCTTTAAGTATGATGGCAACAGGTGCTTTGATTACAGCGATTTTAGATCCATTATTTAGTCGCAGGAAGATTTTGGGTTATGAATTAATTTTTGGAGGTTTAACTACAATTGGAATTTCTTTAATTTATCAAGCAGAATTTGAACACAAGCTAGGAATTTCAATAGCATTAATTTCAGCTTTTCTTTCTTCGTTGTTTACTATTCTTAATGGAAAAATTGTAGTAAAAGCTAGGGCAATAACCTTATCATTTTATGAGTTAGCTGTTGGATTCATTATAGGTCTATTGGTGACTTTTTTTTCTGATGAAATTACAATTCAATCTTTCGAATTAAAAAAATATGATATAATTTGGATATTTATATTAGCGTTTTTATGTACTGCGTATGCTTTCAATATTTCTATAAAAGTGATGCGTCACCTTTCATCTTTCACTATAATGATGGTAATTAATCTTGAACCAATTTATGGAATAATATTATCACTATTAATTTGGAAGGATAAAGAGTTTTTAAGTTTGAATTTTTATTTAGGGTTTTTAATTGTAATCTTTTCAATTTTAATGAATGGAATTTATAAGATAAAGAAGCAAGGAATTAATTAATCTTAATTGTAAAGAATTTATAAATTTGCTTATATGTTTTGATATGGAATATTTAGAATTTGAATTACCGATAAAGGAATTACATGAGCAGCTTAAAAAATGTAACTTAATTGGAGCTGAAAATGAAATTGATGTATCTGAGACGAGTGCACAAATTGAAAAAAAGCTCAAAAAAGTCAAAAAAGAAATTTATGGTAATTTATCTGCTTGGCAACGAGTTCAACTCTCTAGACACCCATCAAGGCCATACACATTAGATTATATAAAAGCCATAACTGAAGATTCTTTTTTAGAATTACATGGTGACAGGAACGTATCGGATGATAAAGCTATGATTGGTGGTTTAGGAAAAATTAATGATCAATCATTCATGTTTGTTGGAACTCAAAAAGGTTATAATACCAAAACACGTCAATATCGCAATTTTGGTATGTCTAATCCAGAAGGATATAGAAAAGCTTTACGTCTAATGAAATCTGCAGAAAAATTTAATATTCCCATTGTAACCCTTATTGATACCCCAGGAGCTTTTCCTGGTCTGGAGGCTGAGGAAAGAGGTCAAGGAGAGGCTATTGCAAGAAATATTTTTGAAATGATGTCATTGTCAGTTCCAATCATTGTTGTAATCATTGGTGAAGGAGCGTCTGGAGGAGCACTAGGAATAGGTGTTGGAGATCATGTTTTTATGCTAGAAAATACATGGTACTCGGTCATCTCTCCCGAATCATGTTCTTCTATACTATGGAGAAGTTGGGAGCACAAAGAGGCAGCAGCAGGAGCTCTTAAACTTACCTCTAAAGATATGCTCAAAAACAAATTAATTGATAAAATTATAAAGGAGCCTCTAGGAGGAGCACATTTTGATAGAAAAGCAACATATGAAAATGTTAAAAATGAAATCTTACTGGCTTTTAATTCATCTCGAAATTTAGATCCAAAGTTAAGAATTGATAAAAGAAGAGAAAAGTTTATTGCGATGGGAAGGGTTTTAGAATAAATTTTTCAGTTTTTAACAAAATTTATAGACTTATGAACATCCTATCTTTAAAGATAGAGGATATTCATTTTCTTGAAGCTTAGATAAAGTATGTACTTTAGTTCCATGGAAGAGAAGAAGTCGTCGGAATTAAAAAAAATACAATCTCCTTCTGTAATTAGTTTACAACAGGGTAAAATACCTCCTCAAGCTTTGAATCTTGAAGAAGCTGTCCTTGGTGCAATGTTGATTGATAAAAAAGGAGTTGATGAGGTTATAGATATTTTGCAGCCTGAAGCATTTTATAAAACAGCACATCAATATATTTTTAAAGTAATTTATCAATTATTCCATGATTCGCAGCCAATTGATCTGTTGACAGTTTCTTCGGCTTTAAGAAAAGACGGAAAATTAGAGTCTGTTGGAGGAGAGTTTTACTTAGTACAACTTTCTCAAAAAGTTGCCTCATCAGCTCATATTGAATTTCATGCTCGGATTATACTTCAAAAGTTTATTCAAAGAAGCTTAATACGAATTTCTAATGAGATTATTGAAACTGCATATAAAGAATCCACAGATGTGTTTGATCTTCTCGATGAGGCTGAATCAAAATTATATGACGTAACTCAGGGAAATATAAAAAAATCTTCAGAGTCCGCTCAGAACCTTGTGATTGAAGCAAAAGCTAGAATAGAAGAAATTTCTAAACGTGAGGGGCTAAGTGGAGTTAGTACTGGTTTTCAGAAACTTGATAAACTTACTTCCGGATGGCAACCAAGTGATTTGATAATTATTGCAGCACGTCCTGGAATGGGTAAAACTGCGTTAACCCTTTCGATGGCAAGAAATATAGCTATAACAAAAGAAATTCCCGTTGCTTTTTTCTCATTAGAAATGTCATCTGTTCAGCTTATAACACGTTTAATATCCGCTGAGACAGGCCTTTCTTCTGAAAAGCTGAGAACTGGAAAGCTTGCAGATCATGAATGGCAACAATTAAATGTAAAGGTTACAGATTTAGAAAAAGCACCATTATATATTGATGATACTCCATCATTATCAATTTTTGATTTAAGGGCAAAGGCACGTCGCTTGGCTTCTCAAAATGGTATCAAATTAATTATAGTTGATTATCTTCAATTAATGACAGCTGGCTCTTCTAATAAATTAGGGAACAGAGAGCAAGAGATCTCATCAATTTCAAGAAATCTAAAAGCTTTGGCGAAGGAATTAGATGTTCCAGTAATTGCGCTTTCTCAACTTTCTAGAGCTGTTGAAACAAGAGGGGGTACAAAAAGACCAATGTTATCTGATTTAAGGGAATCAGGTGCAATAGAACAGGATGCAGATATAGTTTCTTTTATTTACCGTCCTGAATACTATAATATTGACGAATGGGACGATAATGAGCATACTCCTGCAGAAGGACAGGCAGAACTTATTGTAGCCAAGCACCGAAATGGTGGTTTAGATAATATCCGCTTAAAGTTCACAAGTCACCTCGGAAAATTCGAAGATTTGGATAATTTTGATTCTCCTTTCGAATTTGAATCTAAAATGAATCCAAACAATGACGATGTTTTTGGATCTTTGGATGATTTAGAACCAGACAATGGTTCCCCATTTTGATCTCAAAAATCAAATTTCATTAGAAAGTCTGTTTGTATATCATTACCCATAATAAAATTATGTTTATCAAATATTTTCAGCTTTAATTTTTTATAGAATTTAATTGCTGTCAAATTGTGCTCCCAAACTCCAAGCCACAGTCTTCTATAACCTTTCAATTTTCCGATTGATGCTATTTTTTTAAACAATTGTTTTCCATAGCCCATATTTTGAAAAGTCTTTAAAAGATAAATTCGTTCAATTTCGAATGCTTTATTATCGAGAACATTTTCTGTTTGTGCATCTTTATAATTCAACTTTAAATAACCAATAAGGGAAGTTTTATTGTAAGCAAAGTAAAATTCTATATTGGGATTTTTTAATTCATTTAATAATTTAAAAGAATTCATATTTAATCTTAAATATTCATTCATATTATCATCAGTATTTTGATCTGAAAATGTTTCTTGAAATGTTTTAATTGATAAGTATTTTAATTTTTCTAACTCACTTTCTGTAACTGGGATAATTTTTAGTTCAGACATTTAAAATAAAATTTCTTTTTCTTTTAAATCTTTTTCTAATTGATGAGAATTTAAAAATTTGATAGTCTGAATTCCTAGTAGATTTGCTGCAACAATATTTCTTTCATTGTCGTCAATAAAAATAGATTCAGAAGCTTTTAGGCCATATCTTTCTAGAGTTGTTTCGTAAATTTCGAGGAATGGCTTTCTCGTTCTTTCAGTACCAGAAACAACAATTCCTTCGAACCAATGAAGAAAATCAAATCGCTTTAGTGCTATAGGAAATGTCTCTGCACTCCAGTTCGTCAAAGCAAAAACCTTATAGTTATTATTATTTACAAGTTTTTTTAAGATGGAAACAGTACCCGATATCGAACCTCTAAGCATTTCTTCCCAACGTCCATAATACATCCTAATTAAATCTGCTTGTTCCGGGAATAATGCAATACGATCTTCTGTGGCATTAGCAAGAGGATATCCAGCATCTTGATTTTCATTCCAATCAAATGTGCACACTTCATCAAAGAATTTTTCCATTTTTTTCCGATTACCTTTGAATGCGTCAAGGTAAACATACTCTGGGCTCCAATCGATAAGCACGCCCCCTAGGTCAAAGATTATGTTATTTACTTTCATTATTATGTTATTTTAAATTTTTTTTGTCCATAAGTCATCAAATATGCTTTTAAAAAAGAATTAATATCACCATTCATTACACTGTCAATGTCAGTTGATTCATGCTGAGAACGAACATCTTTAATTAACTTGTATGGATGCATGACATAGTTTCTTATTTGTGAACCCCACTCAATTTTCTTTTTTGCTGCCTCTATTTCATCTCTAGCTTTCATTTTTTTTTGCAATTCGATTTCATATAATTGTGAGCGTAAAAGTTGCATTGCTTTGTTTTTATTTTCCAATTGAGAGCGAGTCTCGGAGTTTTCAATTATAATTCCTGTAGGATGATGACGCAATCTAACAGCTGTTTCAACTTTATTAACGTTTTGACCTCCGGCACCACTGGATCTCATTGTCTCCCATGTATAATCAGATGAGTTTATTTCTATTTCAATACTCTCATCAACAAGTGGATAGACATATACGGAAGCAAATGAGGTATGTCTTTTTGCATTACTGTCAAATGGTGAAATACGAACTAGGCGATGTACACCATTTTCTCCTTTTAGCCAACCAAATGCATAATCTCCATTTAATTCTAATGTTACAGTTTTAATCCCAGCAACTTCTCCAGGCTGATTATTAATTTCACGAATATTAAAACCTTGTTTTTCTGCCCACATAATATACATTCGCATTAACATTTCCGACCAATCACAACTTTCAGTTCCTCCAGCTCCTGCTGTTATTTGAATAATTGCACTAAGGTCGTCTCCTTCTTCGGAGAGCATATTACGGAACTCTAAATCTTCAATAAGATTTACTATTTGATCATGCTCGTAGAGGACTTCTTCACTTTGAATTTCACCACTTTTTTGAAATTCCATTAAAATTTCTAGTTCCTCAACCTTTTGATTAATTAAGTTATAATCTGTCACCCATTTTTTGAGGTTTCTTAATTGTTTCATTTTTAGTTCAGCTGCCGAAGCGTCGCTCCAAAAGTCTGGCGCAAGTGTTTTTTCCTCTTGATTTTGGATTTCAATCTCTTTAGCATCTAAGTCAAAGATAGCGTCTTAAGGCACCAAGTCTTTCTATTATGCTTTTGAACTGTTCATTAGAGATCATATATGTTTTTTTCAAAAATAATAGATTTTAAGTTCTAAAAAAGATATTCTTATAAAACATAATTCTTTTAAAGTTTGGGTTTAATAGATTTAATTTTACAGGATGCAACATCTAATATGTTTTTAGTAGTTTTATGATATGATAACAAACTAATATATGAAACGGATTGTTTTACTTTTTGTCACTTTATCTTTTTCACACAATTTGGTAATTTCACAAACTGAAAGTAGCACTAATCTTTCATCATCCTCTGAAGGCAATAGTAATTATAATGGATTTTTTGATTTTAAATATGAAGAATCAAAAGATGCTATTTTTTTAACAGTTAAAAAACTTAATTACGAATTTCTTTATGTTAACAGTTTAAGTTCAGGCATGGGAAATAATGATATTGGACTTGACCGAGGGCAGTTGGGCAATGAACGTATTGTTTATTTTTCTAAATCAGGAAACAAATTAATGCTAATCCAGCCTAACTTAAAGTATAGATCAACTTCTAAAAATTATTTGGAGGAACGCTCTATAAATGAAGCTTTTGCAAAATCTGTTCTTTTTGGTTTTCCTATAATTGAAAGCTCATCTTCAGGTTATATTATAGATTTAACTCCCTTCTTATTACAGGATGCACACGGTGTTTCTAAACGTTTAGATAAACTTGGAGAGGGAGAGTATAGAATTGATCCTACTCGTTCGTCAGTATATTTGCCTAGAACAAAAGCATTTCCAAAAAATAATGAATTTGATATGATGCTAACTTTTACTGGATCTGCTTCAGGGTCTTTAATTTCATCAGTGACTCCCTCACCAGACTATGTTACTATTCATCAACATCATTCTTTCGTTGAACTGCCTGACTCCTCATATTCTCCTCGTGATTTTGATCCTCGTTCTGGTGCAAACGCTATGACATTCTACGATTATTCAACTCCTATCAATAATCAAACTAAGAAACAATATATTTATAGACATAGGCTGGAAAAAAAGAATCCTGAGACATCAATAAGCGAAGCAAAGGAACCAATAATTTATTATCTGGATAATGGCACACCAGAACCAGTAAGATCGGCTCTTTTAGAAGGTGGGAGATGGTGGAATCAAGCATTTGAGAGTATTGGATTTAAAGATGCATTCCAAGTCAAAATTTTACCTAATGAAGCAGATCCTTTGGATGTTCGTTATAACGTAATTCAATGGGTACATCGATCTACTAGAGGTTGGAGTTATGGTTCTAGCGTTGCAGATCCAAGAACTGGTGAAATTATTAAAGGACATGTCAGTTTAGGAAGTCTTCGAGTTCGCCAAGATTTTATGATTGCATTAGGACTTCTAGAATCTCCATTCTCATCAAACGAAAACAAAGAAAAACAAGCAATCGATATGGCTTTATCAAGAATTAGGCAATTATCCGCACACGAAATTGGCCATACTCTTGGTTTTGCACATAATTTTACGGCTAGTTCAAAATCAAGAAATTCGGTGATGGATTATCCACATCCAAATATTGAATTACAGAATGATAAAATTTCAATTAAAAAAGCTTATGAAGTTGGAATTGGGGAATGGGACAAAGTTAGTGTTGCTTATTCATACAGTCATTTTCCTAAAAATATAAATGAGAAAAATGCTCTTAGAAATATTCTTAATAAAAGTGCTGAAGAAGGGCATCATTTTATTTCAGATCATGATGCTAGACCAATAGGAGGAGCACATCCTTGGGCACATCTTTGGGACAATGGTTCTGACGTAACTAACGAACTAAGTAAATTATTAATAATACGTGAGAAAGCTTTGTCTAACTTATCATTAGACCACCTTAAGGTTGATACCCCTTACTCTAAACTTGAAGACATATTTGTTCCAATTTACTTACTTCACAGATATCAATCAGAAGCTGTGGTGAAATTAATAGCCGGTGTTGATTATGATTATGCTGTGAAAGGAGATCAAATTTATGAAGTCAAAGAAGTTGAACCAATCATACAGCGCAATGCTTTGATGGTCTATTTAGATGCTATGTCACCCAAATCACTTTCTGTTCCAAATAAATTAAGGAAGTTGTTGCCTCCAAGGTCATTTTCAAACCCTAGAACACGAGAAAATTTCCTTTCTCAAACAGGTGTAACGTTTGATTACCTTGGTGCAGCAAATAGCCTAAGTGATAATTTGATAAAAATGTTGCTTCATCCGAATAGAGCAAATCGCCTAGTGACTCAATATGGTTTTGATTCAAATCAACTTTCTTTGAAGGAGACTCTTACCATGTTAGTTGATAATTTTTTTAAAGTAAAGTATCTTAATAAACATTACGAACAACTAAACGAGATAATAAAGGCTAATATTTTGAAGCACATTATGTTTTTGGGCCAGCATTCAGATGCAAACTCAATTGTAAAATCAATTGTCTATTCTCAATTAGTTGGATTAGATCGCTGGTTGTCAGCACAGGAGGAAGCTGATTTTTCTGAAGCTCATCGTTTCCAGATTAATCGTTATTTTGATAAACCATCAGATTTTATTCCACCATCTGTAAATCGTCTTCCCGATGGATCACCCATAGGATCATTTTCATGTGATTTTTAATTATGATAGTTAATTTAATTAGCGACACTGTAACAACACCCTCAGATGGCATGTTAGACGCCATGTTCAATGCTACTGTTGGAGATGATGTTTTTAAAGAAGATCCATCTGTAAATATTTTTGAAAACCAAGTCGCCAGTCTATTTGGTAAAGAAGCAGCTTTGTTTTTTCCCTCAGGGACAATGACTAATCAAACAGCTATAAAACTCCATACGCAACCAGGAGATCAATTGATTTGTGATCATTATGCACATATTTTTAATTACGAAGGAGGAGGAGTTAGTTTTAATTCCGGCGTTTCATGTAAAATGATTAGAGGGGAAAGAGGGAAAATTACATCAGAACAAATTAAGTCTTGTATCAATTCACCTGACTTTTATCATAGTCCACGAACCAGTTTAGTTTGTTTAGAAAATACTACTAATAAAGGTGGAGGTGCGGTATATAGCATAAATGAAATAAAAAAAATATCAAAATTGTGTAAAGATGAAAAACTTGCTCTTCATTTAGATGGAGCTAGACTTTGGAATGCATTAGAATATACGAAAGAAGATCCCAAGATTTATGGATCACTTTTTGACACAATTTCACTTTGCTTTAGCAAAGGACTTGGATGTCCTGTAGGATCAGTTTTAATTGGATCAAACAATACAATAAAAGAAGCAATTAGAATTAGAAAAATTCTTGGAGGTGGAATGAGACAATCAGGATATCTAGCTGCAGCAGGTAGTTTTGCCCTTGAACATCACCGGAAGGATCTAAATGAAGATCATAGAAGAGCGAGAGAGATTTCTGATTGTTTACAGGATATGGTTATTGTAAAAAGTATTGAGCCAGTAGAAACAAACATTATTATTTTCTCACTTAATTCTGCCGAAAATGAAACTAAATTCATCAAATATCTCAAGGATAGAGAAATACATATAATGAAACTTGGAAAAGGAAAGATTAGGATAGTTACACATAGAAACTACACTGAAGATCAACACGAATACCTCTTAACAACTTTAACAAAAATGAAATCTTATGGATAGAATTATATTGTCTTTAAGTATCATTTTTGTTTTCTCAGCATGTAAAAATAAAACTCCAATGAACTTTGATACGACAATTAATGTACCCTATGCAGATAAAATTCCATATCAATTAAAAAAACATGGTGAAATCCGCGTTGATAATTATTATTGGATGAATGAGAGAGAGAACCCAGAAGTAATTGATTATTTGGAGCGTGAAAATGATTACTATAATAAAATGACTGAAAATTCTAAATCCTTTCGTGAAGATCTTTTTCAAGAACTTAAAAAAAGAATTAAAGAGGATGAAGAATCAGTGCCATATTTTTACAATGGCTATTGGTATATAACTCGTTTTGAAAAAGGTCAACAATATCCTATATATTCAAGAAAAAAAGACTCTATAAATGCTTTAGAGGAAATAATTTTTGATTGCAATCAAATGGCAAAAGATCATGATTATTTTCGTTTAGTTGGTATGAACGTGAGCCCGGATAACAGTAAAGTTATATATGGTACTGATACTAAATCAAGAAGAAAATATACATTATATGTTAAAAATTTAGTTACTGGTAAGGTCCTTGATACAGAGATTAAAAATACATCAGGTCAATCAGTCTGGTCTTCAGATAACAAGAACTTTTTTTATGTACTAAAAAATTCAACAACTCTTCGCCCTGAAAGAGTTTTTAGACATAATATTGAATTTCCATCGTCTAATGATACACTGATTTTCTATGAAAAAGATGAAACTTATTCTGTCTATGTAACAGAATCAAAATCATTAGAATATATTTTTATTTGTTCTTATAGTACATTAACCTCTGAATTTCAATTTATCAAATCTGGTGAACCTGAATCTATTTTCAAGTTAATTCAAAAAAGAACAAAAGGACTAGAATATACAGTTGATCATTTTGGAAATCATTTTTATATTTTGAACAATAAAGATGATTCTTTTAATTATAAAATATCAAAAACACCAATTACAAAGCCTTCTTCTGATAATTGGATTGATGTAATAACCCACAGAGGAGATGTTTTAATTGAAAACTTGGATATTTTTAAAGATTATTGGGTAGTTACAGAAAGAAAAAATGGATTAACTAATCTTAGGGTTCAAAGTTGGGATGGTTCTGAAAATTATATTATTCCAGCTGAAGGCGAAGCATATGACATGTATACTGGATTCAATCCTAACTTCAATACGTCTAAACTTCGTTATGGTTTTACTTCTATGAAAACACCTAGAAGTGTTTTTGAGTTTGATATGGTTTCAAAAAACAAAAAGTTACTTAAACAACAAGAAATTATTGATGATAATTTTAATGTTAACAATTATATCGAAAAACGTCTTTTTGCTAGAAGTAGAGATGGGGTGAATATTCCCATATCATTGGTGTACAATAAAAAAACAGAACTCAAAGGTGATACTCCATTGCTTATATATGGCTATGGTTCTTATGGCTCTACCACTGATCCAAGTTTTTCAAGTACCCGTTTAAGCTTGTTAGATAGAGGATTTATTTTTGCAATTGCTCACGTTCGTGGAGGAGAATATTTAGGTAGAAAATGGTATGAAGACGGAAAATTATTAACAAAAAAAAATACTTTTAATGATTTTATTGATGC
>JBJKWV010000049.1:0-13005 GCA_045561915.1 Flavobacteriaceae bacterium | reverse complement strand
TTTTGTTTTGCCTATTCCAGTTGGTCCAGCAATATATATAAGTGTTTTATTTGACATCATTAATTGATTTTCCACATTGATGACAATATACAGCGTTCTGTTTATGTTCACTTACCATACAGTAAGGACATACTTGAGTATTAGTATCTACTTTATATTTTTTTGAAAATTCTGCGGTTACAATGCCAGTAGGAACTGCTATTATACCATAACCTAAAATCATAATAAATGAAGCTAAAAATTGCCCCAAAGGGCTTTGTGGTGCAATGTCACCATATCCAACAGTAGTTAAAGTTACTATACACCAATATATACTTCTGGGTATGCTTGTGAATCCACTTTCTTTATTTTCAATCAAGTACATTAATGTTCCGAAAATTATGCATAAAATAAAAACTCCGAATATGAATACAAAAATTTTAGCTCGACTTGCTTTAAGTGCTTTTATCAAAATATTTGATTCTCCTATATATGGTGTAAGTTTTAAAATTCTAAAAATGCGAAGTAGTCTTAGAGCTTTTAAGGCGATTAAACTGTTACTCCCAATGATAAATAAGGATAGGTATTTTGGAAGTGTTGATATTAAATCAATGATACCGTAAAAACTAAAGATATAACTCCAAGGACGCCTAACGCAAATAATTCTTAAAATATATTCTACTGTAAATAGAATAGTCACAACCCAACCAGCAATATTTAATATATCATGGTAAATAATGTCTATAGAGTTAACACTCTCTAATGCTACAAATAATACACTTAGAAGAATAGTGACTAGTAGTGAAACATCAAAAAGCTTTCCTGCGAAGGTGTCAGCTTCATAAATTATGGTATGTAGACGGTGTTGCCATTTTTTCATAATTAAAAAACAGTTTTCATTAACTTATTCATTTTAAAAAATTCAATCTTTACCCTGTAGATTTATTAACTTAATGTATTTTTTTCTTAAAATAAAACTATGTATCAATTTTTGAGTATCTAAGTTGTCTTCAATAGGTATTAATCTAGATTCAATCTGATCTTTAGTTTTGATTTGATGGTTCAATTCATAATAACCATAGCCTAGAAATTTATTACCCTCTACATAGACAAATGAGAATTCTCCACTTTGCCGTCCATTATCAATCAGAAGAAAATCTTTAGATTGATATTCAAATGATCTACAGAAAGCGTTTATTTTTTTACGGTAATCTGAAATAGGTTCTCTATTGATGCATGCACCATTACACTTTTTTAAACTGTAATTAAGGCATTCTCCTTCAGCTCTTATCAAATTAGTTTTATGGATACATATCCCAAATTCATCTATAAACTTAAATATAGCTGTTTTAGCAGTCTTTTTATTTTTGTAAACACACAAGTATTTTCTATCTTTTTTTACTTGCTCAACAATAATATTTGGGTAGTCGTATGAAGAATCAATTCTAATACCTATTGGGAATAGACGAAACTTCATTGATTTATTATAAATAGGACTATTTAATTTAATCTCATTTTGTTCTTTTAACAGTGAAATAAGTTCACCCCCAGTAAGAGAATAGCTTACATTAGAAATTGCTTTTTGAATTTCAAGAGCTTTTTTTTTAGAACCAGTCAAGTGACTTAAAACCCTTTTTTTAATATTATTACTTTTTCCTATATAAATAATTTCATTATTTGTGTTGTGGATATAATATATCCCCATTTCAGAGGGTAATTTATCAATGATACCCAAATACTTAGTTGGTGTTTTATTTGGATTTAAATTCTGAATATTTTTTTTTAAAATATATTTTTTTGAGTCTTTTTCTAATAGTAATTGAAATAGTTTAAGAGTCACTTTAGCATCACCGTGTGCTCGATGTTGATTTGTGAAGGGTATACCCAAGTTATTTACTAGTTTTCCAAGATTAAATGAAGGCTGATTTGGAAGAAGAATTTTTGATAATTTTATAGTACATAGAATTTTACGATTGAAAGTGAAACTTAATCTTCTAAACTCAGTTTGCAAAATACGAAAATCAAATTCTGCATTATGAGCAACTATAATGCAATTTTCAGTTATTTCTACAATTCGTTTTGCTACTTCATAGAATTTCGGTGAATTACGCAGCATATTATTATTGATTCCTGTAAGTTTTTTTACAAAGGGTTGAATTTCCTTTTCTGGATTTATTAAGCTGCTAAATTGATCGATAATTTTTTCTCCATCAAAACGGTAAATTGCAATTTCTGTTATACCTTCTTCATCATATTTGCCACCTGTTGTTTCGATATCTAGTACGGCGTACATTTTTAATAATTACGTTCACCAAAAATTTTACTTCCAACTCTTATCATATTTGAACCTTCCTCGATTGCTATTGAATAATCACCACTCATCCCCATGGACAAAACATCGAATTCATTATAGAGTCTAAATAAGTTTGCTAAGATTTTGAATTCGCTTCTTATTTGTTCTTTATTTGATGTGAAGCTTGCCATGCCCATCAATCCTTTTATTTTAATATTCGGATAAGTTGAAGCTTTTTCCAAAATTGGATTCAATTCTGAGGGTAGAATTCCAAATTTTGTTTCCTCTACTGCGATCCTAACTTGAATTAAGCATTCTATAATTCGATCATTTATTAAAGCTTGTTTTTGAATTTCATTTAATAATTTAATTCTATCTACAGAATGAATCGTATGAACAAAAGGTGCCATGTATTTGACTTTATTAGTTTGTACATGACCAATCATATGCCATTCTATATCTTTAGGAAGATTTTCAAACTTTGATGACATTTCTTGGATTTTATTTTCACCAAAAATACGTTGACCACACTCATAAGCTTCTAACAATTCTTTCTCTGTTTTGGTTTTTGAAACAGCAACTAGCTTAACATTACTGGGAATGTCTTTCCTTAAAACATTAAAATTTTTTTTAATAATATTCATATTTCACAAAAATACGCCATAAGCCAAATATTTTATAAAAATTATGATTTAAATCATTATTAAAAAAAAAGGCTATCATACGATAGCCTTTTCTTATTGTTATTAAGATAATTTAATTAGCAGCTTTCATTCCACTTTCAATTAAATCATAAAACTGATCTAACTTAGGAAGCACTATAATACGAGTCCTTCTATTTTTGGCTCTGTTAGCTGAGGTATCATTATCCGCAACAGGAATATAATAACTTCTTCCAGCTGCTGTCATACGTGCAGGAGAAACATCGAAATCATTTTCTAGAATACGAACTACAGCTGTAGCACGTTTAACCGATAGATCCCAGTTGTCAATTACACCTTCAGCTTTACTGATTGGTACATTGTCAGTATGACCCTCTACCATAAACTCTATGTCTGGTTTGTCATTAACAACTTTTGCAACTTTCCCTAAAACTTCTTTTGCTCTATTTGTAACCGTAAAGCTTCCACTTCTAAATAGTAGCTTGTCAGAAATAGAAACGTAGACCACCCCCTTCTCAACATTAATTTCAATGTCTTCGTCACTCATGTTTCCAAGAACACCCTTAAGACTAGTAACTAGGGCAAGGGTTACAGAATCTTTTTTAGTTACTGCATCTTGCATACGTTGGATCCTAATATCTTTCTCTTTCATGCTCTCTAGAGACATTTCAAGATTTTCAGCACCTTTCTGTGATAAAGTAGTAAGGTTACCTATATTATTTATTAAGTCCTGATTATTTGCCTTTAAGAATTTATTTTGTTCTGTAAGAGTTGCAAGTTGAGCAAGAGCAGACTCTTTTTCTTCATTACAACTATTTAATTTCACAGAAGTAGTATCCAACAAATTTTTTGTATTCTGTTGTAATTCTTCTAATTCTGTGAATTTTTTCTGAGATACACAGGATGAGATTAAAACACCTGATATCATTAAAGCTATAGCTCTTTTCATGTTTATTTGATTAAATTTTTATTTCTGTAAATTTATAGTTTTTATTTAATTTATTTATTTAAATCTGTGAAATAACGTTTTCTTTTTAAAAAATATTCTAGTAAAATGTTTTTTACAAAAAAATAATCATTTCTCTTGATTTCATCGATGTTCTTTTTTTTCACATATTTGAATATTTTAAAGAACGCATAATGAGCCCTTATTATTGCCCAAGTGAAGGAAAATCTCAATTTTAAAAAAAACAAAAGGCCAATAAATCCGTCAAGAATCAAACGAAAAAATAGAATTGAATATAAATTTTTATTTGGTACGTTTTTGACAATCATAATCAACGAATTACGGTGATTTAGGTATGTTTTTTTAGCTGAAATAGGAAGTGTAGATCCACCAATATGGTAAACTTTAGAGGTACCAACAGCTAAAACCTTATAATTAAGATTATGAGCTCTCCAACACAAATCTATTTCTTCTTGATGGGCAAAAAAATCATTATCAAATCCCCCTAATCTCCAAAAAACTTTACTTCTAATTAAAAAACAAGCTCCACTAGCCCAAAAAATCTCTTTAATTTCGTCATATTGCCCATTTTCTTCTTCAATTTTATTAAAAATACGTCCTCTACAAAAGGGAATTCCATATTTATCGATATAACCACCTGCTGCACCAGCATATTCAAAATGATTAGGTTTATTTTGATTTAGTATGTGAGGTTGAATAATAGCAACATCAGGATTTATTTTAAAATTTTCAATCAAAGGATTAAGCCAATTTTTTGAGACCCGAATATCAGTATTTAATAATCCATAATATTCGTATTTTAAGTTTTTTAGTCCTTCATTGTATCCTTTTGCATATCCAAAGTTTTTAGTTAGTTCGATGCATTGAAGATTAGGATGTGTTTCCTTGAACCATTTAACTGAATTATCATTAGAATTATTATCTACCAATATTATGTCCGCTTCATGGCTATTTGTAATCAAATTATTTAAAAATTTTTTAAGTAATTCAATTCCATTGAAGTTTAATAGAACTATAGCTATGGGCTTCATGGATCAATTTTGTAATTAGGAAGTTCCTTTATAAAGGAAATTTTATTTTTTTTCAAATTCATATTACAAAAGTAATGATTCAGTCCGTTGGTGACCATTAAATATGGGCATTTTAGCTCTAAGTTATAGCGTATAATTTGATCAAATGTTTTTTGGTTTATTTTAACAGAAGGAGCTTTGCATTCTACTAATATTAAAGGTTTTAAGTTTAAACCTGCAACTAATATATCAAAGCGTTTCTTTGTATTATATAACCTTAATTCTTTTTCAATTTTCATTAAAGAAGCAGGATATTTTTTTATTTCAATAAGGAAAAATATACAATGAACTCTAACCCATTCTTCAGGAGTAAAAAACAACCATTTTTTTCTAATAGGATCAAAGATGTAGGATTTATTTTCCTTATTTTTGATTAAGACATTAAATTCTGGAAAATTTAGTTTCTCCATCATGTAAAATTGCAATAAATTTTTCTAATGAAAGAGTTCTTTTCGCTCCTTTCTAAAATTCAAAGAAATGAATTTTCTCCATTATACCTTTTGTCTGGATCGGAATCTTTTTTTATAGATGCTACTTTGAAAGTGCTAATGGAAAAGTTGTCTGACGAAAAATCAAATGACTTTGATTTATCTGTTTTTTATGGAAAAGAAGCTAAAGCTATTCAAATACTTGAATGTGCTAAAAGGTATCCTATGCTTTCTAAGCATAATACAGTAGTATTGAAAGATGCTCAACTTATTAATACTAATGAACTTGATGTTATTACTAGTTATGCTCAAAACCCAAATTTGCAGACTATATTAATTATTTGCTATAAAAATAAAATTTTTGATAAGCGCAAAAAATTATTTAAGGCAATAGAAAAAAATGGTGATGTACTTTTGGCAAAGCCGATATACGAAAATAAGCTAAATTCTTGGATTCAAAGACAGGCTGAAATTTTAGACATTAAGATATCTCCCCTTGCGACTGAACTATTAGCAGGCTATGTAGGCTCGAACTTAGGAAATTTAGACCAGGAGCTAAAAAAATTAAAAATTATAGTAAAAGATGAAGATGTTGTTACTGAGGAACATATTGAAAAATATATAGGCATAAGTAAAGAATATAACAGTTTTGAATTGCAGAAAGCCATTGGCATTGGAAACTTTTCTAAAGCTTTTCAAATAATTCAATTTCTAAACAGAAACTCAAAAGATCATCCATTAGTTCTAGTATTATCAAACTTATATAATTATTTTAAAAAATTATTATTACTTAAAGGAGTTACTAGCGATCCAAAAGTTTTAGGAATAAACCCTTTTTTTATTTCTGAATATTCAGCTGCTGCTAAAAGATTAAATATGCGTCAAATTTCTTTAGCAATGGATCATATAATGGAAGCCGATTTAAAAAGTAAAGGGATAAACACAAATAATGCGACATATAAACAAACTATGGAAGAATTACTGCTTAAACTATTTACCTTATAAGGATGCTTATACAGATTATAATGGAAATTTATTAGGATTTGAATCATTCATAATTGTATACGCCGATTCAAAAATATCATCTTCAGACGGTTTAGAGAAATATTCTCCATCTCCACCATATGCTGGACGGTGTGATTTTGCAGATAGTAACTTAGGTGCAGAATCTAATAGCTTAAAAATATTTTGTTTTTCTAATAATTGTTGCAATATATAAGATGATGCACCTCCTGGCATATCTTCATCAACAATTAGTAATCTATTAGTTTTCTCAATACTCTTACAAATTTCATTTGACAGGTCGAAAGGTATCAAGCTTTGAATATCAATAATTTCAATTGATATTCCCTCTTGGTTTAGACGCTTTGTTACTGCTTCTACAGTTCTTAATGTAGAGCCATATGAGACCACGGTTATATCTTCTCCTTCAAGGACTACCTCAATTTTTCCTAGAGGAACGGTAAATTCACCAAGGTTTACTGGTGGTCTTTCTTTTATGCGATATCCATTTAAACATTCAACTACCACTGCCGGTTGGTCAATCTGCATTAGAGTATTATAAAATCCAGCTGCTTGGGTCATATTTCTTGGTGTAAGGATGTGTATTCCACGGAGTAAATGAATCATTGCTGCCATTTGTGATCCAGAATGCCATATTCCTTCAAGTCTATGTCCTCGGGTTCGAATAATTAATGGCGCAATTTGCTTACCAAGAGTCCTGTAGCTCATAGAAGCTAAATCATCACTTAATATTTGAATACAATACAAAATATAATCAAGATATTGAATTTCAGCTATTGGCCGAAATCCTCGTAGTGCCAGTCCGATTCCCTGTCCAGCAATAGTAGCTTCTCGAATCCCTGTATCTGCAATTCGAATTTCTCCAAATTTTTTCTGTAGTCCCTCCATTCCTTGGTTTACATCACCAATTTTTCCAACATCTTCACCAAACATAAGTAGATTGTCATATTTTTTAAATAAAGCCTCAAAATTATCCCGAATAATTACTCTTCCATCAACTGATATATCTTCATCATTATATTTTGGCAAAGTACTTTTGAATGCAATTAAATCCTCTTTATTTGTAGAATACAATTTTGATGAGATTTTTTGTTTTAATGTATTTAGAAGATTTTCATACCATGATTTATAATCTTTAACAATAGACCCAGGATTTCTAGCCAGGAGAAGATTAATTTTTCTTCCTGCTGATATAAGGTCTTTATAGCTAATTTCCTCTGTTCGATCTAATTGATCATATATTAATTGTATTTTAGGATCATTGTAGGTTTTCTTTTTTAGGATGGACTCAAAGCTTAAAAATTTATTTTTTTCCTTTATGATTGGTGCTTGATAAGCATTCCAAGAATCACGCCTGATGGTACGTACTTGACTAATTGCTTCTTTTTCTATGTTTTCAAGTTCTTTTTCTGACGATAGGCCTTCATTTAGAATCCATTCGCGCATTTTTAAGTTGCAATCGTGTTGTTTTTCCCATTCTAGTCTAGTTTTAGACTTATATCTTTCATGTGATCCTGAAGAAGAATGTCCTAGAGGCTGTGTTAGTTCTGTAACGTGAATAAGGACTGGAATGTGATCTTTTCTCGCAATACGGGAGGCATATTCATAGGTTTCTATTAAGCTTAGGTAGTCCCACCCTTTAACCGTTAAAATTTCAAACCCTGGTTCACTATGGGATCTTTGAAAACCCTTAAGAGCCTCAGATATACTTTGTTTTGTTGTTTGATCCTTGTTAGAAACAGAAATTCCATATCCATCATCCCAGACGCTCAAAACCATCGGAACCTGAAGAACACCAGCAGCATTTACTGTTTCAAAAAACATTCCTTCACTAGTGCTTGCATTCCCAATTGTACCCCAAGCTATTTCATTCCCATTATTAGAAAACTTATCGCGATTTTTTGTCTTGTAGCTGCGGTAAATTTTTGAAGCTTGAGCTAGTCCAAGGAGCCTTGGCATTTGAGAACCAGTAGGGGATACATCACCACTGTGATTTTTCATTTCCATGACATTTAGCCATTCTCCGTTTTCTTTTCTTGATGCAGTTACAAAATGTCCTCCCATTGAACGACCTCCGGACATTGGTTCGCGCTCAGAATCTAAATCAGCATATAATGCTGAAAAAATATTTGATATAGTCAAGTGACCTTGAGCCATGAGTAAAGTTTGATCACGATAATATCCTGACCTAAAATCACCATTTTTAAAAAAATGATTCATGGCCAATTGTGGTAATTCTTTACCGTCTCCAAAAATTCCAAATTTTCCTTTTCCAGAAAAAACCTCACGTCTACCTAATACACTGCATTCTCGACTGGTGACAGCAATTTTATAATCTTGAAGAACACGCTTTTTGAAAGCTTCGAATGAAATTTTAAGATCTTCTTCTTTGTTGTGAGCATTCATAAATCATTGCAATAATACAAAAAAACCATATGAGAAAGATATAGCCTTATCGGTTAATTTTAATTCATTTTAAAACCATTTGCGTGAAAATAAGCTACTTAGAGTCTTCAAGCGTGGAGAAAAAATAAAACGAATTTTTGTGGCATACTGAGACTGAGTAGGTTCGAATCCATTTGATGAGTAAAGAGGAAAAAAGATCTCAAAATAATCAGGTACTAAATTAAATTTTATTCCAGAATCAAAATAACTTTTAGATGGACGATTAATATTTTTTAATAAACCTATGTCCCCATAAAATTCAATCCATTTCCAAATTCCGATCGAAGCATTAATTGATGTCATATAATTATTAGCAGATGATTCAGTAAAAAAAGCCTTAAAACCACCCTCGGCGGGTACAAATTGTTGACTCCAAATTCCTGTTTCATCTGATCTACCTATATAATCATATCGAAAAAGATAATCAGGAGAGCGATTTAAATTAAAATCAAAGAATTGGGTTTCAGTTGTGTTATGCCATAGAAATTTACCAGCAAAGAAACGTATTGAAAATTGTCTTCCACTAGGGAATAGTTTACGATATTGACTAGTAAAAGAGAGCTTACCAAATTTATTAGAAATCTCAAAATTTGAATTTGTAGAAAAAACATTCACTGCATCTGCATTTTCATAACGGTGTAAAAAACGTAAAACACTGTAATCAGGATTTACTTCAATATCAGGGTCTCGATCTCGAAAAACATTGTACCACGAAACATTTAAAAGTTGACGCTTATTAGAGCGCAAATCAAATGGTCTGAAATACATGGAAAATGAAGGTTGCAATGATGTATATCTCAGATTTGTATTGTAATGATAGCTTTTTCCTGTTATAAATACTTGATTTAGGTAATTTTTGCTTTTATGATTTATAAATCTATATCGAGTCCTAAAAAACCCAACATAAGTATTTTCCTTAAATGTATATTGTGGGTGTAAATCAATTTCAAATGGTTGATTTTTGACTCTTGTGTTATATAGTCTCATTCCAGCTGTAAATCCATCATAAGCATTATAATCTGATATTGGATGGTAAAATAATTGATTACGCTTAAGATCCTCACTATCACCATAAAAGGTTAATTTTAATGGTTTTAAACCAGTTGAAGATTTTAAGTTTTTCCAGTTATTAGGCCTATTTTTTTCAGGTAAAAAACGATTAGAGTTAATAGCTATGAAATCTAGTTCCTCTTTTTAAATTTTATGATAGTATCTTTTCCAGGGTGATAAATCCATTTCTCCTCTATAATGCTGTCGTCTTTTATAAGGTCTAATTTAAATGGAACTGCATGTGATTTTTTTTCTGAAATTGTAACAGAAATTGAATCCTTATTTTTCACAACGTTTTTTATATAAAGATCAAACGCTTCTCTATCAGAAAGATATTCATTGAAAAACCAATCTATTTTTTTAGATGTTTTGCTTGACAATGTTTCCTGTAATGGAGTCAATCCTTTATTAAAACTAAATTTTAAAAGGCTTTCATCAAGTAAATCTCCCCCTAAATACTGATCTAAATAATATAATCCTGATCCAACATGATATGGAGAGAAATAAAGCTCATTTGATTTGGTTAATTTTCCTCTTTCTAATGTGTCCGATTGTTGAGTATTCGCATGCTCTCCAAATTCATAAATAAATGAGAAGCTTTCGTTAAATCCAATCTGAGCAGCGCTGTAACTATTAAAAGGGCGGATTCCTAAAACTTTAAAATCCTTTAATGCTCCTAGAAACTTGTTATTTGGATAAAATGATTTTACGTATTTCATCATAACATAAGTTTGGATTCCTCCAGGAATCCAATGATTTTTACGTTTATCAATGTTTAGGAGTTCATGAAGATAAGTTGCTAAGTAAGCCTTTATAAATTTAGTTTCATATATAAAAGAATCACTAAATGGATTTAAGAATGAAAGTGCTTCAGTTATTCCGACTAATGGATTTTTTGAATAATCCTTTTTTAGTATCAGTACTTTTTTATGTTCTAATGGACTAAGTAGGCTATTTGTGAAGTTATATATCTGTCTTAAAGACTCTTTCAATTCGACTTCTGAATTTTTATTTGGAATTATATCTGTGACAATTGAAAAATTATCTTCAAAAGAAATCTTCTGAAATTTATTTTCGTTATCAAAAATAAATTCTGGACTGGATACACCATCTCCTTTCCATTGCGATAATTTATATCCATTTTTTGAACTTTTTAATGTTTTAATTTGATATAAATTACTGACTAAATTATAGTTTTCAGGATAAGTCCAATTTATTAAATAATTGGAATTTATATTACTATTGTCTCTTAGCCCAAGGTTGCTCTGTAAGAGCCATTTATTGTTTATGTATGGGTTGAGGCTTATAAAAAAGTCACGAAAGAAAATTCTATTGTTTGAATTTATACCATACCCAGTAAACTTGTCATCTGGGATTTTTATTTCATAATTTAAATTAAGTTTTAGTTTATTTCCAGTTTTTAAAGGTTTTTCCAATACAACCTCAATCAAATCAAGCTGATCTTTCAAACGAGACCACTCGAGTTGTTCATTATCTATACTTAATTGTTTAATATTAGTAAAACCTAATTTATTTTTAGAACTCAAATAAAAACTACGATTAAATTGGTTTGCTAAATGCTTAACTAATTGAGATTCTGTTCCTTCATAAGAGTTCGCCCAATCACTAAGATATATCTTTCTTAATTCTTTATTAGACGGGTTTTTAAATATTAAAGTTTGAGAAACGATTAATGTTTGACTTTCTAGGTTAACATGTGCATCAATCAAATAGCTGTTTTGACCACTAGCTAATGTCCCAATAAAACTGATTATCGTAAAAAATAATATTTTTATTTTGTGAAATTTAAACATTTAAAAATTTGGCTTAAAATTATCCTTAATATAAAAACGATTTAAGCATTCTATTACCTGATCTTTGGTGTCGACAACCTCGATTAGATCTAAATCTTCTGGACTTATATTATGATCTTTTAAAAGTCTATTTTTAATCCATTCTATTAAGCCATTCCAATATTCAACCCCTACAAGTATAATTGGGTATTTATTTACTTTAGAAGTTTGCAATAGCGTAAAAGCTTCAAAGAGCTCATCTAGGGTGCCAACCCCACCTGGCATAACGATAAAGCCCTGCGCATATTTTACAAACATGACTTTACGCACAAAAAAATATTGAAAATCTATAAGTTTATCTTGATCAATGTATGGATTACTTTGTTGTTCAAATGGTAACACTATATTTAGGCCTACTGAAACTCCATTGGCCTCTTGAGCCCCTCTGTTTGCTGCTTCCATTATACCTGGACCACCTCCACTTATAATTCCATACCCAGATTCAGAAACAGCTTTTGCAATTTCTACTGTTAGTTTGTAATTAGGATGATTAGAAGGTGTTCTTGCAGATCCAAAAATAGAAATACAAGGTCCAATAGAACTGAGTTTCTCATATCCATTTACAAATTCACTCATAATTTTAAAAAGGGACCAAGAGTCATTTGTTTTTATTTCATTCCAGTTTTTCATTCGTACTTCTCTCATCTTAAATGTTGAATTAGTTCTAATTCTTTTTTTAAAAATTTTGCTGTATGACTTGTTGGATGATTTATAATTTCTTGCGGATTACCCTCACAGATTAATTCTCCACCATAACGGCCTCCCTCAGGTCCGATATCAAAAATGTAGTCAACTTGCTTTATAACTTCCAAATTGTGTTCAATAATTAATACAGTGTTACCTTTATCTACTAAAATATTTAAAACATTCAAAAGTACTCTAATATCTTCAAAATGAAGTCCGGTAGTTGGTTCATCTAAAATATAAAATGTTTTACCAGTATCCTTTTTAGATAATTCAGCCGCTAATTTAATTCTTTGTGCCTCACCACCAGAAAGTGTAGTTGATGATTGGCCTAGATTAATATAACCCAATCCAACATCTTGAATAGTTTTAAGTTTCCTATATATCTTAGGGATAGATTCAAAGAATTTACAAGCTTCATTTATTGACATATTTAAAACATCAGAAATAGATTTTCCTTTAAATCTTATTTCCAATGTTTCACGATTGAAACGTTTCCCTTGACAACTTTCGCATTCTACATAAACATCTGGAAGAAAGTTCATTTCGAT
>JBJKWV010000048.1:0-13404 GCA_045561915.1 Flavobacteriaceae bacterium | reverse complement strand
CAGGATATAGTGCTAACGCTTCACTAATTTTAGAGCGTAAAGACAATGTAATGGCTGTTGAGGAGTCACTTCTTCAATTTGATCGTAAAACAGAAAAGCCTTATGTAGAAATTCAAATTGGTGATCAAAAGTTTGAGAGAAGAGATATTGAAATTGGTTTATCTGATGGAGTGAATGTTGAAGTTCTATCTGGACTAACTGAGGATGATAAGATTAAGGTTTGGAACAAAACCGAGCCAATCAAAAAAGGTGATGAGGAAGATGAGGATAGGGATGGCTTACTCGATGATTAGAAAAAAATAAATAGACTAAACTCTTTTATTAAAGAAATAATAAAATAATATGAAAAAAATCTTAAGCTTTTTAATTTCTCTATCTACTTTCATTATACACGCTCAAGCAAAAAAATATACCCTGGAAGAATGTGTAATGATTGCTCTTGAAAAAAACATCAGCATTCAACAATCTGAATTAGATTTAGAGGGAGCTGATATTGATAGAGCTGATGCCTTTGGGAATTTCTTTCCACGAATCAATGCTCAATCTCAACACATTTGGAACAATGGTCTTAGCCAAAATATTACAAATGGTTTAATTGAAAATCTTACAACTCAGTTTTCTTCTCTAGGTGGAAATCTCGGGGTTACAATTTTTAATGGTAGGCAAAATATTAATCAATTAGCGCGTGCTAATCTAAGTATCATTTCAAGGCAATATCAATTGGAAGACATGAAAGACGACGTTAGTCTTTTTGTAGCTAACACTTATTTACAAGTGATGTTCAATAAGGAGTTAGAAGATGTTCAGCGTTATCAATTGGAATTGGCTCAACGAGAATTAGAAAGAACTCAGATCAGAATTGATGCAGGAGTGCAAACTAGGGCTGATATTTATGAAATTGAAGCTAATTTAGCCGCACAAGAACAAGCTTTAGTTCAAGCAGAGAACTCTTCTCAATTATCTAAAATTAGTTTAGCTCAATTACTTTTGATCACCGACTATGAAAACTTTGATATTGCAGATGTAGATTATGATGTGCCACTTTCCCAAATTCTTCTGGAAGAACCAAAAAAAATATACGAAAAAGCGCTTACTCTTAGAAATGACATTAAGGTGGGGGTTACAAATATAGATATAGCAAAAAAAGATATAAAGCTGGCAAAAGGAGCTTTATTGCCATCACTTTCAGCATTTTATAATTATAACACTCGTATTTCTTACAGTGATCGTTTTGTAGAAACAGGAAATTTGATTGAAACTCCTATTGGAGTAGTTAAAGAGAACGGATCACTTGTTGTAACTCAATTCCCTGAAAGAGAAATTACAGCTGCCCAGTCTTTTGGTGATCAATTTAGACAAAACGACGGTCATAGTTATGGTTTGTCGTTGAATATTCCGATTTTCAATGGACTAGCTGTAAAAAATAATATTAAAAGAAGAAAGCTTAATTTGAAACGAGCTGAGAATCTTTTTGAGCAAACGAAGCTTGATTTAGAAAATACAATAAACCAAGCTTATAATAATGCTGAAGGGGCTTATAAATTTTATGAAGCTTCTAAAAAAACACTAAAAGCAAGAAGGGAATCTTATTTAATGGCAGAACAACGTTTTGAAATAGGAGTTATGAATTCTTACGATTTTATTCAAGCTAAGCAGAGATATGAAATTTCAGCTTCTGATAATGTAAGGGCTAAATATGATTATATCTTTAAATTAAAGGTTCTAGAATTTTATTTTGGTTTACAAATTACTATCTAATTCATTTTTTTATTTTGTAGAGTGATATACTTTATTGTATATTAACTTTTTAGGTCGAAAATTATTAAAAATGGATAGCAACAAAACCAAAGTCTACAGGAGTAAACATAAAGACATTCCTGGAAATCCATCAACTGCAAAAAGTAGTATACATAAACTAAATACAAGAGAAAAAGGGGAATCGCTGAGGGTTTTAACAGAAGAGCAATGGCAGTTTTGGATAGAGAAAGGATATGTAGTAATAAAAAGTGCTATATCTACTGAACAAGCTAAGGAGACAGCAGCATTCCTTTGGGAGTTTGAAGAAAAAAAATTTAATGATTCTACTACTTGGTATACTCCTCCAAGAGCCGAAATGCAAATGAAAGAACTTGCTGGGACTGGTATGGTTGAGGTATACAACAATCAATATTTATGGAATAACAGACAAACTCCAAAAGTTTATGATGCTTTTGTTGATATTTGGGGAACAAATAAACTCTGGGTTACCATTGACAGGGCTAATCTTAACTTCCCAATTCGAAAAGGGCACGAATATAAAGGATTTATTCATTGGGATTACGACCCTGAAACTAAACCTCAAAATGTTCAAGGAGTAATTGCTTTATCAGATCAGACAGATACTAATATGGGAGGTTTCCAATGTTTACCATGGCTTTATCAAAACTATGATACATGGAAAATGAGCCAACCTGATGATCGAAATCGTTTTCAGCCAGACATAAGTGGATTAGAAGATAAAATAGAAAAAGTAGCTATGCAAGCAGGAGATTTATTAATATTTAATAGTCTTTTAGCACACGGTATCCGCCCTAACCTTTCAGATAATAAAGTTCGAATTGCCCAGTATATTTCAATGATGCCTTCAGAAGAAGAAAACGAATCTCTTAAAAATTGGAGAATTAATTCATGGAGGAATAGAGTAGCACCTGAGGGCCATGCCTTTCCAGGTGACCCAAGAAACTGGGAACAGACTAAATACGATAGAGCTGAACTTTCTCCACTAGGTGAAAAGCTTTTAGGATTAACTTCCTGGTAAATGGATCTAAATTTAAAAGGAAAAACGGCTCTTATAACAGGTTCAACTTCTGGGATTGGATTTGCAACAGCTAAAATTCTTTTAAAAGAGGGAGTGACTGTTTACATTAATGGAAGAAACCATTCATCTGTCGAAAATGCAGTTAGTCAATTGAAAAGTGAAGTGTCTAGCGCAGAAGTTTTCGGTATAGTTGCCGATTTTTTTAAGTTGAATCAAGTAGAAAGCTTACTTAAAGAATTAATTGAAATAGATATTTTAATTAATAATGTAGGTATTTATACTTCAAAATCTTTTTTTGATACACCAATTGAAACTTGGAAAGATCAGTTTCAAGTAAATTTAATGAGCAGTGTTTCTTTATCTAAACATTATTTAAAAGGAATGCTTGATCGTAATTGGGGAAGAATTCTCTTTATTTCTAGTGAGTGCGCTTATTTAGTTCCTCCTGATATGATTTCTTATAGCGCTACAAAAGCCTCAATGCATGCAGTTTCAAGAGGTTTGGCTCATATAACTAGAGGAACTGAGGTTACCTCAAATGTTATTGTTCCAGGTTCAACTTTAACAAAGGGCGCCAAAAACTTTTTAAACGAGAAGGCTATTACGGAAAATACTAGTATAGATAATATTGAAAAAGACTTTTTTAATAATACCCGAACCTCATCTCTTTTAGAACGCTTTGCAAGTACAGATGAAGTCGCAAATACTATTACCTACCTTTGCAGTCCCTTATCTTCTGCTACAAATGGTTCAGTAATTAAAGTCGATGGTGGAAGCTCAGGTGGAATTTTATAAATTTTGTTATGTCTTACATTCTTCACCTTGAAACTTCTACAAAACAATGTTCCGTTGCATTGTCTAAAGAAGGGGTATGTATATCAAAAAAAAAGTTTTTAGATGAAAATTTTAGTCATAGTGAAAAATTGCATTTGTTTATTCAGGATGTAATCAATCTAGCAGGTATAGTTATTTCTGATTTAGATGCGATTGCTATAAGCAAAGGTCCTGGTTCTTATACAGGACTTAGGATTGGGGTAGCAGCTGCAAAAGGTCTTTGCTTTGCTCTTGATTTGCCTTTAATAGCAATTAACACCTTAACCATAATGGTTCAGCCATTTCTTAATCAAAAAGGGTTTGACTTTTTCATTCCAATGTTAGATGCTCGAAGAATGGAAGTTTACACTGCTGTTTATAATAAAAACAAAAAAATACAACTTCAAACTACTGCTTTAGTTTTAACTGAAGATAGCTTTTTGAGTCAAGTTGGAAAAAGTAACTGTTTGATCATTGGTAATGGGGCTATTAAATTTCAGGCTTTAAGCCATAAAATAAAAGCTCACTTTAGAAAAGAAATTGACTATCCTACAGCCGAAAACATGATTCTTCTAGCCTGGGAAAAGTTTCATAATAAGGATTTTGAATCTTTAGCAGATTTTGAACCTTACTATTTAAAGGATTTTCAAACGACACCTCCACTAAAAAATTAGTTTCTAGCCATTAATTGCTACTACATTTTCAATTTTACCTGGTATCATTTCCTTGAGCATATTTTCGATTCCATTTTTCAATGTAAGTGTGGATGATGGACATCCACTGCAAGCTCCTTGAAGTATAACCTGAACTGATTTTTTCGTAGGGTCATAAGAATCAAATTGAATATTTCCTCCATCAGAAGCAACGGCGGGTTTAATGTATTCGTCTAGGATAGATATAATTTGATCTTCCAATGGGTTTTTATTTCCGGGTGAAGAGGATTTTTTATTATTGTCTTTTGATGGATAATGCTCTATAATTGTATTTCCATTTTCGATAAATGTTCTCATAAATTCTCTTATTTCCATCATAACTTCATCCCAACTTTTAATGTCGAATTTTGTTATTGAAACATAATTCTCGTTCATAAAAACGTCTTTGACATATGCAAAGTGAAAAAGTTTTTGAGCAAAAGGTGAATGTTTGGCCTCATCAATATTCTTGAACTCTACACTTTCTGAAACAAGCTTTTTATTAGCAACAAATTTCATGACTGAGGGGTTTGGCGTACTTTCAGCATATATACTTACAGGTATTTTATCATTGTTGACTTTTTCTAAGATTACACCTCCGTCATTGAGATAATTTTCTAGCTGAACCCTAACTTCCTCAATTACATCCTCCCACTCTAAAATATCAAAGCGCTCTACTTCAAGATAATCTTCATGGAGGCTTACCGATTTTACGAAAGGCAGATAAAATAATTGTTGGATTAATGGTGCGCCTTTAGCATCATCAATGTTTTTAAAGTGAATAATTTTCTTTGTTCCTGTATTTTGATTTAAAACAAATTTTGCCTTTAATTCTCCTTTTTCTGCAGATGCTTTAATTTGATAAACTTTCACAATAAACTAATTTCTTCAAAAATAATCAATGCCTTTTAAATTGTTGTTTTTTAAATAGTCTATTTTGACTATAATCTTTTTGTAATTTGTCAAAAATAATAAGACAAATGTTAATTAAATCGGTAAAAGGAAAAACTCCCTCTTATGGTTTAGATTGTTTTTTTGCTGAAAACTCCACTCTTATTGGAGATGTAAATATGGGTGATGAGGTTTCTATTTGGTATCAGGCTGTTGTTAGAGGAGATGTAAATATAATTCGTATTGGGAACAGGGTTAATATTCAAGATGGAGCTGTTATTCATGGGACATTTGAGAAATCTTCTACGCATATCGGTAATAATGTTTCTATTGGTCATAATGCAATTATTCATGGTTGTAAAATTCACGATAATGTATTGATAGGTATGGGTAGTATTGTTATGGACAATTGTGAAATTGGTAGTAATAGTATAGTTGCTGCTGGTGCAGTGGTTATTCAAAATACTATAGTTCCTCCAGGAACCGTATTTGCAGGTATTCCAGCCAAGAAAATAAAGGATATTGATATAAATTTACAGAAAAATGAAATCGAAAGGATTGCACAAAATTATATAATGTACTCCTCTTGGTTTAAAAAATAAAAAAGCTACCCTTTTGGATAGCTTTTTTAATGATGTTATATAAAATTTTAAAATCCTAAATCTGTTTTTACAGCGGTCATCAAGTCTGTTCCTGTGGCCATAATTACACTACCTCCAGGACTTGAGTCTAATACATAATCAAATCCCTGTTCTGAAGCAACCTTTTCGATTGCTACGCGAGCTTTTTCGTATAATGGACGCATCATTTCAGCAGAACGTTTTTGGAGTTCTTGTGCAGCTGTTTCTCTAAACTCTTGAATACGTTGTTGCATTTCTTGTAATTCAACTTGTCGTTGCTGATTAATGAGTTCAGTTTGATTTTGAGCATCACCTTGATAACTTTGTGCTTTTGTTTGAAATTCTTTAGCAGAAGTTTCTAATTCTTTGGCATATTGATCCTCTAACTTTTTAAGTTCATTTTGGGCTGTAATTACCTCAGGCATTTCACTAATTAACTGTTGAGTATTAATATGGGCAACTTTGGATTGAGCCTTAATGCTTAAAGGGGCAACTAATAATAGTAAACTAACGATAAGTGTAGTAAAATGTTTCATAATTGTTAAAAATATTAATTGTTTAAGGAATTTGTCTTAGATATTAAATTTTCTAATTGTTCCTTTCTTTTTTGTATTCGTTGTTGTCTATTTATTCTTTTAATAACTAGGTCGCTAATATCGTAAATTTTTGCGGAATATAACATTGTTACACTCGAAGATCGATCAAAAATAAAATCATATTTCTTCTCTTCAGCTATCTGCTTTACTATAGATAGTACCTGATCCTGAACAGGTTGAATTAATTTCGATCGTTGAATAATCATATCTCCGACTGGTCCGAAACGTTTTTCTTGTAAACTCACTATTTCAAATGCAAAATCTTGAATTTCCAGCTCTCTGTCCTTTATTAATTCTGGCGTAAGTAAAATACGTTCAATGTTAAGTTGATCCTGATATTGTTTTAATTGAATTTTTTTTAATTCAATCTCTTTTTTCCATTTCTCAATGCTCTTATCTAATAATAGACTCGCTTTATTGTACTCTTCCACGTTTTCAAGAATAATATCCATATCAATATAACCTACACGAGTTCCTCTTTGTGCATTCGAAATATTACTATAGCTGATGCATAAAATAGTAAATAAGGATATGGTCAAAAACCTTCTCATAATAATAATAACGATTAGTTTTTTAAGATATTATTCTAGTTCGTAAAAGTATTATGTTTAAACTAAAATCTTTGTCCAATAACAAAATGGGTTTCCCATCCGTTAGGTGAAGTAAGGTTAGAGTTTACATTATCAAAGCCATATGCAAAGTCAATTCCTAAAAGACCAAAGGCAGGCATAAAGATTCTAACTCCAGCTCCAGCAGAACGTTTCGAGCTAAAAGGATTAAAGTCTCTAAAGCTATTGTAACCATTTCCTGCTTCCAAAAATGTTAGGGCATATATAGATGCACTTGGCTTTAATGTAATTGGATAGCGTAGTTCTATTGAAAACTTGTTATAAATAACAGAACCGTCTCTGCTAGATAATGATTGATTTGGATATCCTCTTAGTGCAATTGTTTCACGGCCATCAAGCGCATAGCTGACCATTCCATCTCCTCCCAGGAAAAAACGTTCAAATGGGATGTTTCCCCTTGAAAGATTGTAGGCACCTATAAACCCAAAGTCTACCTGGGTTTTAAGAGTTAATTTTTCATAAATTGGCGTATACCACGTTCCATTAAACTTTATTTTATAAAATTCAAGCCATCGGAACCTTTCCTGATCAATTAAGTCTGTAAGTGGATTGCCATTGTCGTCTTGAAATTCTTTTAAACTTCCGAGATTTGAAAAATCTTTACCTGAAAAGAGAGAATATGGAGGTGTAAACTTTGCATTAATACTAAAAGTAGAACCCCCAGTTGGAAAAATTGGATTTACTCTAGTATTATTTCTTGTTAGATTAATTGTGTAGGCTAAATTATTTGATTCCCCATCACCAAAAGTAAATAATCCGGTATAATAATTATTTAAATTATAGTATTGATATGATATTGCTTGAGAAAGTTGAAAAAAATCATCTGGCACCTGTAGTCTTTTCGCTAACCCCAATGTTATTCCACTTATTTGGAAAGATTGACTTTTATCAGCTAATCCAGTAAAAAAATCATAACGATATTGTATAGTATGTTGCAGAGATGTTGAAAATTGAACAGGTTGAACCCCTCCTAACCAAGGTTCAGAAAAGCTAAAACTGTATGTACTATAAAATTGACTAGCTTGAAGTCTTAAAGCCAAGGTTTGTCCGTCCCCCATAGGAAGTGGTTTATATTTAGTTTTATCTAAAATATTTCTCATAGAAAAATTATTGAAGGAAAGTCCAAGAGTTCCAATAAATCCACCTTGTCCATAACCTCCTTGAAGTTCAATTTGACTTGCTCCAGATTCGACTAAGTCAAATCGTACATCAATTGTTCCTGAATTAGGATCTACATTTTCTATTTGAGGATTGATTTGTTCTGCATCAAAAAAGCCCAATTGACCCACTTCTCGCACAGTTCTTACAAGTTTACTTTTACTGTATAATTCTCCAGGTTTAGTTCTAAGCTCACGATAAATAACATGATCATTTGTTTTGTCGTTTCCTTCAACTGAAATTTTATTAAAACTTGCTAATTTTCCTTCTGTAATTCTAATTTCAAAATTAATGGTATCTTCAACAGCACTTACTTCAACTGCATTAATGTTAGAAAATAGATATCCGCTATTTTGATAAAGATTTGTAATATCCTCACCATCAGGCTTAGAATTATCAGCAATACGTTTCTTTAATAATACTCCATTATATACATCCCCTTTTTTAAGTCCTAAGATTCTTTGCAAAATATTATTTGAGTAAACAGTATTCCCAATAAAATTTATGTCCCCGAAATAATATTTTTTCCCTTCTTCAATGTCAAGTTTCAAATTAATCGTATTTGAATCTTTATCTTTTCTAATTAGAGTATCGGAAAGAATCCTGGCATCACGGTAACCCTCTTCTTTGTAAAAATCAATCAAAGTCGTCAAGTCCTCTTTAAAATCCTCATCAATAAATTTTGAACGTTTCCATAATCTAATTGAAGTTTTATGTTTTGTGTTTTTAAGTTTAGACCTTAATTTATTTGAATTAAAAATTTCATTACCATTGAAATCAATTTCTTTAATTTTTATACGTGATCCCTTATCTACATTTACAATCATTTTATAAGAGTTTTCACCTACACTATCTTTGGATGTGATCAAATTTACTTTGGTGTCAAGAAAACCCTCTTTTTTATATTTATTCTCAATGTAATTTTTAGTATTAGTTAGAAAGCTTTCAGAAAGCTTTTTACCTTTTGTTAGCTCAGTGTCTTTAATTAAACTTTCAATAGTTCCTTTTTTTAGACCATTAATTTTCACATCAGTTAGAGTGGGTAGTTCCTCAATGTCAATTTCTAGCGAAATTTTATTTTTCTCAACCTTAGTAACATAAAAGTTAATATTGCTAAATAGCTCAAGACCCCAGAGTTTCTTAATTACCGCACTAACATCTTCTCCGGGTACATTTATCTTTTGTCCTTTAGTGAGACCGCTGTATGAAATGACTGTTTGTGCATTAAATGTTTTTAGACCACTAACACTTATAGAGTCGAGTATATAAGATTTCCCTTTAACAAAACTTTCATTTTGAGCAAAAGATATACTTCCTGAAAAAAGGATTATCCCTAAAAACCAAAAGTTTAACAGAGATTTAAACATCAAGTTGTTCACTAGTTTTTCCAAATCTTCTTTCTCTTTTACTATAATTTAATAATGCTTTTACCAAATCTTTTTTATTAAAATCAGGCCACAGGGTCTTTGTGAAATATAGTTCAGCGTAAGCAATATGCCACAAAAGAAAATTACTAATTCGTTCTTCTCCACTGGTTCTAATTAGTAAATCTACAGGGGGTAGATTTTTGGAGTAAAGATGCTCAATTAAGGTGGATTCACCGACATCTTGCGGAGAAATTATACTATTTTTAACTTTGTTTGAAATTGATTTTAACGCATCTACAATTTCTTCTTTACCCCCATAATTTAATGCTAGAGTAAGTACCATTCCACTATTAGTTTTTGTCTTTTCAACAACAAACATCAATTCATCCTTTACCAAATCTGGAAGAGTATCGAAGTTACCAATTGAACAAAGGCGTATATTATTTTCAATTATTCTTTTAAATTCCTTTTTAAGCGAACCTACTAAAAGTTTCATTAAAAAATTTACTTCATCTTTTGGTCGACTCCAGTTGTCGGTTGAAAAAGCAAAAAGTGTTAAAAATTCAATTTCATTTTTTGTAGCTTCCTCAACAATCTCTTTTACAACCTTAGCACCCTTTTTGTGACCCAAAAAACGTTTCTTACCCTGTTTTTGAGCCCATCGACCATTACCGTCCATAATGATTGCTACATGTTTTGGTTTTTTATTCATTTACTCCTTACAATAACATGGAAGATCGCCAAAGGTAAATGAAATTGTAATACCTGTAAAAATATACCAATCATTATTCGCTATATTTCCAAATTTATATTCGGAATAATCAGTAAATTTATTTTGGGGGTTACTTCCATCAAGATTATCTGTCATTGAATACCTAGCTCCAATTTCAAAACCAACAACAAAAAAAGGATTGGGATTTACTTTAAAACCTATAGTCAGAGGAATAGCTATTTCTTCATCTTTGCCATAATTAATATAAGAAGGTGATGATATCGGTCCGTTTGGTATTATGTAAAACTGATCATATCTAAAATAACTTAAACCGTAAAATACATAGGGAGTGAAGCTTAATTTGGGATCATGTAAATTAAAATTCTTAAAGTTGATTTCAATACCAGCTGTAAATTCTTGAATAGAGTTTTCAATTTCATATGATCTTCTGGAGCGATTTATTGCTCTGTTATTCAATTCATTTTCTTTCAATTTAGTTAACGTAAACCCCCCCCTAAATGAATAGCGTTCGGTTACATTCCACTTGTATAGAAGTCCGTAAGCAATTTGATTAGGATTTAAATATCTATCTGAACCAACATCCCCTATATAGTTACTCCCTCCAAGAAAAACTCCGATTTCATGAAATTGAGCGGAGGATATTGCTGCAATTAAAAAGCAGGTAATTAAATAAACTTTTTTGAGCATCAGTTTAATCAACGGAAAACCGCAGTTTTTTGTATTATATAAACCGAAAAAGCCCTTTTTTATTGTATGTTTCGTGAGTCACGACCCCAAAAAAGTTTTTCACGTAATGTATTGAAAAAGAAAGTTCCTTCTAATTGGATTGTTAATACTTTGAATTTCGCTTTTTTTATGAAAATATCATTACCATTTTCTAAAGTAAAAATTCTTGAGTCTAATGAAAGTAAATGGGTTTTACTTCGACCGTTGACCGAAATCTCAAATGTAGTTTGATCGGGAACAATTAATGGACGCATGTTTATATTGTGTGGAGCAATAGGGTTGACAACCAGACACTTGGATGAAGGGGTGACAATTGGTCCACTGCTACTTAAAGAATAACCAGTGGAGCCTGTTGGAGTTGCAATAATTAATCCATCAGCCCAATATGTTGTTAAAAATTGATCATTTAATTTAGTGTCAATACTAAGCATTGATGTCGTATTTTTTCGATTAATACATACCTCATTTAGTGCATAACCAAAATCTTTCAATGCCTTTATTGGTTCCCTTGTTGAAACTTCTAAAAGAGAACGTTTTATCTTTTTATACTTTCCACTGAAAAATAGGTCTAGACCCTTCTCAAGAGTATCTTTTTGAATTGAAGTTAAGAAACCTAATCTCCCAGCATTTATCCCTAGAATTGGTATTTGGGTATTTTTAATCAAAGAAATTGATCGTAAAAGGGTTCCATCCCCACCTACTGAAAATAAAAAGTCAACTTTTTCGTCTAATTTTTGATCATCATTAAAGTAAGAATATTTTTTGCTCTCTTCACCTAAATACTTTTTAAGGCTATCAATTAAAATATATTTGTGGTTATTTCTATTTAGATAGTCAACCACATTTTTAATGTAAGCTATTGATGTCTGCGAAATAAAAGCACTATAAACTGCAATATTCATGATAGCAAATGTACAAAATAGACATAAATTAATTTTTCTATTTGTTGAATGAAATCTTTTGCCAAGATGTTTTTTTTAATCAACTTTAAGGCGATACTTTTGTAATATGACAACATTAAGTGTAAATATTAATAAAGTCGCAACACTTCGTAATGCACGAGGTGGAAATTTACCCGACTTACTTGAAGTAGCCAAAGATTTAGAGCGTTTTGGAGCGCAGGGAATTACTATTCATCCGAGGCCTGACCAACGTCACATAAGATATGAAGATGCAAAAAATTTACCTCAAGTTGTTACAACAGAATTTAATATTGAGGGAAACCCATCTTCTAAATTTATAGATTTAGTTTTAGACATCAAACCTACTCAGGTTACTTTGGTTCCAGATGCAGAGGAAGATATTACATCGAATGCTGGATGGGATACATTGGAACATCAAGATTTTTTAAAAAAAATCATCAATCAATTTAAGGGACATGGGATACGCACTTCAATTTTTGTAGATCCAAAAATCACAATGGTCGAAGGAGCACATGCTACCGGTGCAGATAGAATTGAATTATATACTGAGGCATATGCATCCGGATATTACCAAGATAAAGATGTCGCGATTAAACCTTATGTGATGGCAGCTGAGAAAGCAATGAATTTGGGAATTGGAGTTAATGCAGGCCATGACCTTAATTTAGATAATTTGGCTTTTTTTGCTCAAAATATCCCAGCATTATTGGAGGTTTCAATTGGACATGCACTAATTTGTGAAAGTCTATATTTAGGATTTGAAAATATCATCCCTATGTACCTTCAACGTTTGTCTATTTGAACCTCCTTCATAGTAATATAATTGGCAATACAGGAGTTGATCTGATTATTCTTCATGGATTTTTGGGTATGGGTGATAACTGGAAAACTCACGCTAAAAGCTTATCACAATTTGGATATAAGGTACATCTGATCGATCAACGTAATCATGGTAAAAGTTTTTGGAGTGATGCATTTAACTATACACTTATGGCCAGGGATTTAGTTTATTATTGTAATATCCATAATTTGAATAAAGCCATATTTTTAGGGCATTCGATGGGAGGTAAAGTAGCAATGAATTTAGCTTGTGAATTTCCTGAAATAGTAAAGGCTTTTATAGTTGCAGATATAGCACCAAAAAATTATAAACCTCATCATCAAGAAATTTTAAATGGGCTGTCTAACTTAGACTTTAAATCTATAAATACTCGTTTATTAGCCGATAAAGAATTAGCTAAGTATGTTGAAGATTCAACTATTCGTCAATTTTTATTAAAGAACCTTTACTGGAAGACTTCGGGAGACTTAGGACTTCGTGTTAATATAGATATATTAAAAGATTCTAGTGAAGTTATAGCTAGAGGGCTAGAGGAAGATGCAAATTCTATTCATCCTTGTTTATTTATAAAGGGTGAAAATTCGGATTATATTTTAGACTCTGACAAAGACAAAATTA
>JBJKWV010000047.1:0-13682 GCA_045561915.1 Flavobacteriaceae bacterium | reverse complement strand
ATGGCAGATTTAAAAGATTTCGCAGAAAAATTAGTCAACCTGACTGTAAAAGAGGTTAGTGAGTTGGCAGATATTTTAAAAGATGAGTATGGTATCGAGCCTGCAGCAGCTGCAGTCGCTGCCGCTGGACCTGTGGCTGGCGGAGCTACTGGAGATGCGGGAGAAGAAAAGTCAGAATTTGACGTAATCCTCACAGCAGCAGGAGGCTCTAAGCTTGCTGTTGTTAAATTAGTAAAAGAGTTAACTGGTCTTGGGCTAAAAGAAGCAAAAGAATTAGTAGACAATGCACCGTCTCCAATTAAGGAGGGAATTGCTAAAGACGAAGCAGAAGCACTAAAAAAGTCTCTAGAAGAAGCAGGTGCAGAGGTTGAGCTCAAGTAGTTTTAAACTATACAATTATATGTTTAGGCCTTTGGATTTCCCAAAGGCCTCTGCCTGTTTAAATTACTCCCTTTTCTTTAATATTATCATTAAAAAATATTTAGATGCCTAGTACACATAATCAAAGAACCAATTTTGCAGTAACAAAACATACTCCTCAATATCCTGATTTCCTTGATATTCAAATTAAATCTTTTCAGGATTTTTTTCAATTAGAAACTAAATCCGACGAACGTGATGAAGAGGGTCTTTTTAACACCTTTAAAGAAAACTTTCCGATTTCAGATACAAGAAATCAATTTGTTCTTGAATTTTTAGACTACTTTGTTGATCCACCAAGATATTCTATCCAAGAGTGTATCGAAAGGGGGTTAACTTATTGTGTGCCTCTTAAAGCACGCTTAAAACTATACTGTAATGATCTGGAACATGAAGACTTCGAAACAATTGTTCAAGACGTTTTTTTGGGTACTATACCTTATATGACACCCAGTGGAACTTTTGTGATAAATGGTGCTGAACGTATTGTAGTTTCTCAACTTCATCGTTCTCCGGGTGTATTCTTTGGTCAGTCTTTTCATGCTAACGGGACAAAACTTTACTCAGCTCGGGTCATTCCGTTTAAAGGTTCTTGGATTGAGTTTGCTACAGATATTAACAGTGTGATGTATGCTTACATTGATCGTAAGAAAAAATTACCAGTAACAACTTTATTTAGAGCAATCGGTTTTGAACATGATCGTGATATACTTGAAATTTTTGATCTGGCTGAGGAAGTAAAAGTTACTAAAACTGGTCTCAAAAGAGTGCTTAAAAGAAAGCTTGCTGCACGAGTTTTAAAAACATGGCATGAAGATTTTGTAGATGAAGACACAGGTGAGGTCATTTCTATAGAAAGAAACGAAATTATTATAGACCGAGACACAATTCTTGACAAAGAACACATTGACCAAATTATAGAAGCTGGTGTTAAGAACATTCTTTTACACAAGGTAGATGCTCATATGTCAGACTATGCAATTATCTACAATACACTTCAAAAAGACCCTACAAACTCTGAAAAAGAGGCAGTAGAACATATTTATCGTCAACTTCGTAATGCAGAACCGCCTGATGAGGATACTGCAAGGGGTATTATTGATAAGTTATTTTTCTCCGATCAACGATACAACCTTGGGGAGGTTGGTAGATATAGAATGAATAAAAAACTTGGTTTAGATGTTGAGATGGATAAGCTGGTTTTGACTAAGTTGGATATCATCACCATTATTAAGTATTTAATTGAATTAATCAATTCGAAGGCAGAGATTGATGATATTGATCATCTTTCTAATAGAAGGGTTCGAACGGTGGGTGAGCAACTATCTTCTCAGTTTGGCGTTGGCTTAGCCCGGATGGCAAGAACTATCCGTGAACGTATGAACGTTAGGGATAATGAAGTCTTTACACCTATTGACTTGATTAATGCAAAAACTCTCTCTTCTGTAATAAACAGTTTTTTTGGGACTAATCAATTGTCACAATTTATGGACCAAACTAACCCATTAGCAGAGATTACTCATAAGCGTCGTCTATCTGCACTTGGACCAGGAGGGCTTTCTCGTGAGAGAGCAGGTTTTGAGGTTAGAGATGTTCATTACACTCATTATGGTAGACTATGTCCCATTGAAACCCCAGAAGGACCAAATATTGGATTGATTTCTTCACTCGGAGTTTATGCAAAAGTTAATAACTTAGGATTTATTGAAACACCTTACCGTAAAGTTGAAAACGGTAAAATTAATTTAAAGGAAACGATTTATCTCAGTGCTGAAGAAGAGGAGAATAATCTTATAGCTCAAGCTAATATTAATTTTGACAAATCTGGAAAAATTTTAGACGGAAAAATCATAGCTCGAGACCAAGCAGACTTTCCAGTTGTAGGACCTGATCAAATTAACTATACTGATGTTGCGCCAAATCAGATAGCTTCAATTTCAGCATCGTTAATTCCATTTTTGGAGCATGATGATGCCAATAGAGCTTTAATGGGATCAAATATGATGAGGCAGGCTGTTCCGCTTTTACGTCCAGAGTCTCCTATTGTTGGTACAGGTCTTGAAAAACAAGTGGCTTCAGATTCTCGAGTTTTGATTAATGCCGAAAATGACGGTGTAGTAGAATATGTTGATGCTGAAAAAATTTCAATTAGATACAATTTTACTAGCGATCAAAGTTTAGTAAGTTTTGATGGAAATTTAAAATCGTATAGTTTAATTAAATTTAGAAAAACGAACCAAGGGACTTGTATAAACCTTAAACCTATTGTCAAAAAAGGAGATAGTGTTTTTAAGGGACAAGTTTTATGTCAAGGATATGCTACTGAATCAGGTGAATTAGCTTTAGGTAGAAATATGAAAGTAGCTTTCATGCCTTGGAAAGGATACAACTTTGAGGATGCAATTGTTATATCAGAGAAAGTTGTGCGTCAAGATATTTTCACTTCAATTCATATAGATGAATATTCTTTAGATGTTCGTGACACTAAACTTGGAACTGAAGAATTGACTAATGACATTCCAAACGTAAGTGAAGAAGCCACTAGTGACTTGGATGAAAATGGAATGATAAGGATTGGAGCTGAAGTTAATCCAGGAGATATTTTGATTGGTAAAATCACACCTAAAGGAGAATCTGATCCAACTCCAGAAGAAAAACTGCTTCGTGCAATTTTCGGCGATAAAGCTGGTGATGTTAAAGATGCGTCACTCAAAGCACCACCATCACTTCGTGGCGTTGTAGTTGACAAAAAACTCTTCACCCGCTCTGTTAAAGACAAACGAAAGCGTAATGAAGATAAGCAGGATCTGGAAGCACTTGAAAATTTATATGATAAGAAGTTTGACGAACTAAAAGTTATTTTAGTAGAGAAACTCTTTTCGATTGTCAATGGAAAAACTTGCCAAGGTATCACCAATGATTTGGGAGAAGAAATTCTTCCCAAAGGGAAAAAGTATACCTTAAAACTTCTTTCTGCCGTTGAAGACTACACGCACTTAGCTAAGAGTACGTGGACAACATCAAATGACACAAACGATTTAATAGCAGATTTAATTCATAATTATAAAATAAAAGAAAATGACCTTCAAGGTTCTCTTAGACGAGAAAAATTCACGATCAGCGTGGGAGACGAACTTCCAGCAGGTATCAAGAAGTTAGCAAAAGTTTATATAGCAAAGAAACGTAAGTTAAAGGTAGGAGATAAAATGGCAGGACGTCACGGCAACAAGGGTATTGTTGCTAGAATCGTTCGTGAAGAAGAAATGCCATTTCTAGAAGATGGAACACCAGTAGATATTGTATTAAATCCCCTAGGAGTTCCTTCTAGAATGAATATTGGACAGATTTATGAAACTGTATTAGGTTGGGCTGGACAAAATCTTGGAGAGAAATACGCTACTCCAATTTTTGATGGAGCATCAATTGATCATATAAATTCACTCACAGAAAAAGCTAAAGTCCCACAATATGGTCACACCTACCTATATGACGGAGGTACAGGAGAGCGTTTTGATCAACCAGCAACTGTTGGTGTAATATACATGTTAAAATTAGGCCATATGGTTGACGATAAAATGCATTCCCGATCAATTGGACCATACTCACTAATCACACAACAGCCACTTGGAGGAAAAGCTCAATTTGGTGGACAGCGTTTTGGTGAAATGGAGGTTTGGGCGCTAGAAGCTTATGGAGCATCTAGTACTTTACAGGAAATTTTGACTGTAAAATCTGATGATGTCATCGGAAGAGCAAAAACATACGAGGCTATAGTTAAAGGAGACACATTACCTGAACCTGGATTACCAGAATCCTTCAATGTACTGATGCACGAATTAAAGGGATTAGGACTTGACATAAGATTAGAAGAATAATTTTTTAAAAATAAGATATTTGGCTATGGCTAGAAATAACGAGATCATTACTCAAAAAAAATTCAATAAAATATCAATTGGTTTAGCTTCACCTGAGGTCATACTTGGAAATTCAAGAGGCGAGGTTTTAAAACCAGAAACAATCAATTATCGGACTCATAAACCTGAACGAGACGGACTCTTTTGTGAGAGAATCTTTGGACCTGTAAAAGATTATGAATGTGCTTGTGGAAAATATAAGAGAATTCGTTACAAAGGTATTGTTTGTGATAGATGTGGAGTAGAAGTTACAGAGAAAAAAGTACGCCGTGATAGAGTAGGACATATAAATTTGGTCGTACCAGTTGCCCATATTTGGTATTTTCGATCACTTCCCAACAAAATTGGTTATTTGTTAGGCCTACCTTCTAAGAAGCTAGATATGATAATTTATTATGAGCGTTATGTTGTTATTCAATCTGGTGTAGCCAAAAACGAAGAAGGAGAATCCTTACAGCCTATGGATTTTTTGACAGAAGAGGAGTATTTAAATGCAATGGAAAAAATCCCTGTCGAAAATCAATATTTAGAGGATAGCGATCCAGACAAGTTTATTGCTAAAATGGGAGCAGAATGCTTAATTGAATTACTTTCGCGTATAGACTTGCAAGTACTTTCATACGAATTAAGACATAAAGCGAACAATGAAACTTCTAAACAACGCAAAACCGAAGCTTTAAAGCGCCTGCAGGTTGTAGAAGCTTTTCGTGAAGCTAATGAACGTGGTGATAACTTACCAGAGTGGATGGTTATGAAGGTAATTCCAGTAATTCCACCAGAATTACGACCCCTAGTTCCTTTAGATGGTGGGCGGTTTGCAACCTCTGATTTAAATGATTTATATCGACGTGTAATTATTCGAAATAATCGCTTGAAAAGGCTTGTAGAAATAAAAGCACCTGAGGTAATTTTAAGAAACGAAAAGAGAATGTTACAAGAATCCGTTGACTCATTGTTTGACAACACTAGAAAAGCATCTGCAGTTAAAACAGATTCTAATCGACCTCTTAAATCTCTTTCTGATTCCCTGAAAGGCAAGCAAGGACGTTTTCGCCAAAACCTTTTAGGAAAAAGAGTTGATTATTCTGCCCGATCAGTAATTGTTGTTGGACCAGAATTAAATTTATTCGAATGTGGATTGCCCAAAGATATGGCAGCAGAATTATACAAGCCATTTATTATACGTAAAATAATCGAAAGGGGAATAGTCAAAACAGTGAAGTCTGCAAAAAAAATCATTGATCGAAAAGAGCCTGTTGTATGGGATATTTTGGAGAATGTATTAAAAGGTCATCCTGTGCTTCTTAATCGAGCTCCAACCTTACATCGTCTTGGAATTCAAGCTTTTCAGCCAAAGTTGATTGAAGGTAAAGCTATCCAACTTCATCCTCTTGTCTGTACTGCCTTCAATGCTGATTTTGATGGTGATCAGATGGCAGTCCACCTTCCATTAGGTCCAGAAGCAATTCTTGAATCCCAACTTTTAATGTTGGCTTCACATAGTATATTAAATCCAGCTAATGGATCTCCTATAACTGTTCCTTCTCAAGATATGGTTTTAGGGCTTTATTATATGACGAAAGCAAGAAAGTCAACATCTAAAGTAAAAGTTAAAGGAGAGGGTCTAAAATTTTACTCTGTAGAAGAAGTTCACATAGCATATAATGAGAAACGTGTTGATTTAAATGCTATAATAAAAATAAGAATCAAAGATTTAAATAAAGATGGATTACTAGAAAATCAAGTTATCGAATCTACTGTAGGTCGAGTTTTATTTAATGAAGTTGTTCCAGAGGCAGCAGGGTTTTTCAATGTTGTCTTAACAAAGAAAAATTTACGTGAGATTATTGGAGATATTTTAAAAGTTACTAGCGTACCTGAAACAGCTGAATTTTTAGATAAAATTAAAGCAATGGGGTACGGTTTTGCTTTTAAGGGTGGCCTGTCTTTCAGCTTAGGAGATATTATTATCCCACCTGAAAAAATGACTATGATCGACGAAGCAAATGGGCAAGTTGATGGGGTAATTGGGAACTACAATATGGGTCTTATTACCAATAATGAGCGTTATAACCAAGTAATTGATATTTGGACTTCAACTAATGCTAAACTTACAGAATTAGCTATGAAGCGCATTAGTGAAGACCAACAAGGATTTAATTCTGTGTACATGATGTTAGATTCTGGAGCACGAGGATCTAAAGAACAAATTCGTCAGTTAACTGGAATGAGAGGTTTGATGGCTAAACCTAAAAAATCTAATGTTGGTGGAGGAGAAATTATAGAAAATCCAATCCTATCTAATTTTAAAGAAGGGCTTTCTATTCTTGAATACTTTATCTCAACTCATGGAGCTAGAAAAGGACTTGCTGATACTGCATTGAAGACGGCAGATGCAGGATACCTTACACGTCGCCTTCATGATGTATCGCAGGATGTAATAGTTAATATTGAAGATTGTGGTACCTTACGAGGTGTCGAAGTAAAGCCCCTTAAGAAAAATGAGGAAATTGTTGAGACACTTGGAGAACGTATTCTAGGACGCGTCACTCTTCACGATATTGTTGATCCGAAAACCAATCAAATCATCGTTGGCTCAGGAGAAGAAGTAAAGGAAAAACATTTAAAATTATTAGAAGAAACTCCTATAGAATCTGTAGAAGTTCGTTCTCCATTAACTTGTGCTGCCCAATATGGAATTTGTGTTAAATGTTATGGAAGGAATCTAGCAACTGGAAAAATGGTTCAGCGCGGCGAAGCTGTTGGAGTTATTGCGGCCCAATCAATTGGAGAACCTGGGACGCAACTTACTTTAAGAACCTTCCATGTTGGTGGTGTTGCGGGTAATATATCTGAAGAAAATAAGCTTATTACAAAATTCAATGGTATAGCAGAAATAGAAGATCTCAAGACTGTTAAAGGAAAAGATTTAGACGGTCAAGATGCTGATATAGTTATTTCTAGAACTACAGAAATCAAAATTTTAGATCTGAAAACTAAAAGTGTACTCAGTACTAATAATATTCCTTACGGTTCATCTTTAAATATTAAAAATGGTGCAAAAGTAAAAGAGGGTACCACGGTATGTCAATGGGATCCATTTAACGGTGTTATTGTTTCTGAATTTACAGGTAAAATTATTTTTGAAAATATTGAGCAAGGAGTAACTTATCAAGTAGAGATTGATGAGCAAACCGGATTCCAAGAAAAAGTAATCTCAGAATCAAGAAACAAAAAACTAATACCCTCACTTTCCATAGCTGACAAAAAAGGAAATATTTTACGATCGTATAATTTACCTGTTGGAGCTCACCTTATTGTAAATGAAGGAGAACAGATTGAGGAAGGAAAAACTTTGGTGAAAATACCAAGAAAATCAGCTAAATCGGGCGATATAACCGGTGGTTTACCTCGAGTAACCGAATTGTTTGAAGCACGTAATCCCTCAAATCCAGCTGTAGTTTCAGAGATTGACGGTGTCGTTTCTTTTGGTAAAATTAAACGAGGAAATCGAGAAATAATAGTAGAATCAAAATTTGGGGATATAAAGAAATATTTAGTTAAATTATCAAACCAAATCTTGGTTCAAGAGAATGACTTTGTAAAAGCAGGAATGCCCCTATCTGATGGTTCAACTACACCATCAGATATTTTAAATATTAAAGGGCCTTCAGCTGTACAGCAATATCTTGTAAACGAAATTCAAGAGGTTTATCGCCTACAAGGTGTAAAAATTAATGATAAGCATTTCGAGGTAGTAGTTCGCCAGATGATGCGTAAAGTTCGGATCTTAGACCCTGGTGACACAATTTTCTTAGAGAACCAACTAATTTTCCGTTATGATTTTATGAAAGAAAATGACTCACTTTATGGGATGAAAATTGTTGACGAGGTTGGAGATTCTGAAAATTTAAAACAAGGTCAGATAATTTCATCTAGACAGTTACGTGACGAAAATTCTTTATTAAAAAGAGAAGGTAAAAACCCAGTATTAGCAAGAGATGCTTCCCCTGCTACTGCTAAACCTGAACTTCAAGGAATTACGCGAGCTTCACTTCAAACTAAATCCTTTATTTCTGCGGCTTCCTTCCAGGAAACTACTAAAGTATTAAACGAAGCTGCTGTAAACGGAAAGGTTGATTTCTTAGAAGGTCTTAAGGAAAATGTTATAGTAGGACACAAAATTCCAGCTGGAACAGGTCTACGTGCTTATAATGACATAATAGTTGGATCAAAAGAAGAGTACACAAGTTTGCTCATAGATAAAGAGGAAGAAATTAGTTTTTAATTATGAGTAATAAGAAACTTAAAGATCAGCAGCAATTAAATATAGCTATTGATGAAAATGTAGCTGACGGCATCTACTCCAATTTGGCAATTATTAACCACTCTGCATCTGAATTTATAGTTGATTTTATAACAGTTATGCCAGGATCCCCAAAGGCTAAAGTAAAATCTAGAGTTATTTTAACTCCTGAACATGCCAAACGATTTAAAAAAGCCATGGAAGAAAATATTCAACGTTATGAAAAAGCCAATGGAACTATTAAAGCAAATGATACTCCAAATATTCCTTTAAACTTTGGCCCCACAGGAGAAGCTTAATATGAATTAAATCTTATTGAATATCATTTTTATCTTATTTCAAATCTGTAATTAATTATAGAATTCAGATGTAAAATGGAAATTTAGCTCTGAGAATTTTTCTTGGGCCATTTTCAATGAAAAATCCGAATCGGAGAGAAATACAAGCTTTTCATTCTTATCTTTAGCTAAAAACTTTTGTTTTAAACGAATAAATTCCATAAAAGATTCACTTTTTTCGTCTCCCTCGATCCAGCAAGCTTTGTGAACATTAATATTTTCGTATGAACATTTGGCACCATACTCATGAAGTAAACGATATTGAATCACCTCAAATTGAAGTGCACCAACTGTACCGATTAATTTTCTCCCATTGAGACTGAGAGTGAATAATTGTGCGACACCTTCATCCATTAGTTGATCAATGCCTTTGGAAAGTTGCTTTGATTTCATGGGATCTTTGTTATTGATATAACGAAAGTGTTCAGGTGAAAAATTAGGAATTCCTTTAAATTGAATTCTTTCACCACTTGTTAGCGTGTCACCAATTTTAAAATTTCCAGTATCGTGGAGTCCCACAATGTCTCCAGGAAAAGAAATATTTACAATTTTTTTCTTTTCTGCAAAAAATGCATTGGGAGAAGAGAATTTTAGTTTTTTATTTTGACGAACATGAAGATATGGTGTATTTCGTTCAAAAGTACCAGAAACAACTTTCACAAACGCTAAGCGATCCCTATGATTCGGATCCATATTAGCATGAATTTTAAATACAAAACCACTAAATTTTTTTTCATAAGGATTTACTAATCTTTCTTCAGAATCTTTTGGCAATGGTTCAGGAGCAATCTCGATAAAGCAGTTAAGTAATTCCTCAACACCAAAATTATTAAGAGCTGAGCCAAAAAAAACAGGGTTAAGTTTTCCTTCTACATAATTTTCTCTATTAAAATTAGGATAGACTGCTTCAATTAATTCTAACTCCTCATTTAGTGTCTCTAAATGCTTTTTTCCAATGACAGTTTCTAGGTCGGGATCTGTCAAAGAATTAAAAGTTACTTTTTCTCCGATATTTTGTTTTTTCTCATCTTTAAAAATTTGAATATTCCCTTCCCAAATGTTGTAAATCCCTCTAAAGTCATAGCCCATTCCAATAGGAATGGATAGAGGTGTCACTTTGAGATTAAGTTTTTGTTCTATTTCATCTAATAGATCAAAAGCATCTTTTCCTTCTCTATCTAATTTATTTACGAAAACGATTGTTGGTATATTTCGCATTTGGCAGACTTTCACTAGTTTCTCGGTTTGTTCTTCAACACCTTTTGCTACATCAATCACAACAATTACACTGTCTACTGCGGTTAAAGTTCTAAAAGTATCTTCTGCAAAATCTTTATGTCCTGGCGTATCAAGAATATTTATTTTTTTATTTTTATAAATAAATGCCAAAACGGAAGTTGCCACAGATATACCTCTTTGACGTTCTATTTCCATAAAATCACTTGTTGCTGACTTTTTAATTTTATTAGATTTTACGGCTCCTGCCTCTTGAATTGCACCACCAAATAGTAGTAGTTTTTCTGTAAGTGTAGTTTTTCCAGCATCGGGATGGGAGATTATCCCAAAGGTTCTTCGTCTTTTAATTTCCTCTAAAAATCCCATAGATGTAATTTCAACAAAAGTATTACAAATTATCTCCCTTGCGAAACCTTCTTCAATAGGTTTTTGTATAAATTATGGGTAATTTTGAAACTAATGGAAGAAGAAAAAGTGGTTTTAGTAGATACTAAAGATAATCCAATTGGTATCATGCCTAAAATGGAAGCTCACCAAAAAGCATTATTACATAGAGCTTTTTCAGTATTTATTATAAATCAAAAAGGGGAATTGATGCTTCAAAAGCGTGCTTTGGATAAATACCACTCACCCGGATTATGGACAAACACTTGTTGCAGTCACCAGAGAGAAGGTGAAGAAAATATTACAGCTGCTAAACGTCGCCTCAAAGAGGAGATGGGGTTTAGCACCTCTTTGGAAGAACTTTTTAGCTTTATATATAAAGCATCATTCGATAACGGTTTAACAGAACATGAACTTGATCATGTATTTTTAGGGTATTATGAGGGTAATCCGCTTCCAAATAAAGCAGAGGTTGAAACATGGAAGTGGATGGATCTTGAAAAGATTAAAAATGCCATAAAAGATGATCCCCAAGATTTCACGGCTTGGTTTAAAATTATCTTTAAAAGATTTTATAATCATATTAAAACACAAAATGAAAGTAACTGTAAGTAGGAAAGCACATTTTAATGCAGCTCACAGATTATTTAGGAAAGATTGGTCTGAAGAAGAAAATCAGAAAATTTTCGGAAAATGTTCTAATCCTCATTACCACGGTCATAATTATGAATTGATTGTTCATATAACTGGTAACATTAACCCAGATACTGGTTATGTAATGGACATGAAGGTTCTAAAAGAGTTGATAAAAGTTGAAGTAGAGGATAAGATGGACCATAAAAACTTGAATGAAGAAGTAGTAGAGTTTCAAAATAAAATACCCACGGCTGAAAATATTGTTATAGTCATTTATGATGCATTGAAACCTCATATAAATCCAGACCATGAACTCGCTATAACCCTTTATGAAACACCTAGAAACTTTGTTAGATATGAAGGCTAACAAAAAAAATATCTTTTTTTTATTTCAATTAAAAAAATATATATCTTAAACCTATTAATAACTAAACTATGCCAAGTATCAAATCACTCAAAAAAGAAATTAATAATGACATCGGTGATCTCATTGAAGAGATTTATTTGTGGGAGCTATCAAACCCTAAAGGTGATTTAAAAAAAAGTGAAAAATTGATAGAAGAAGCTATTCAAATATTTGATGATTTGATGGCTAAAATTAATTCTATAAGTGGTGAAAATCTTAAAGGTAAGTTTAAAGCCCTCAATGAAGAGAGGAAAAAATTAATGGAAACTTTAATGAAAAAATCTGCTGCTTTATAATTTAATTCTCTTTTTTTCTGCGTTTCTCGAGAAAATCTATAAACTCTTTTCCATATTTAGAGTTTCTAACCTTTTGCGTCATCTTCACTGCTATAGAATCTAAAAGGGAGAGATTTGCATCATACACTTGTGTCAACGCTAAATAAGGTGCTATATTTTCATTAGTATTTCGGGCAGCAAAATTTATAGTATATAGATATCTTCTTTCTAAAAGGTTATCAATTTTTTGTTTTAAAGAGTCTGCAAGTTTAGATTTATTATCAATTTGAGCTTGATAAAAATCTTTCATCAAGTCTAGATTTTGAGAATTAAACTTCCTGTTGAAAGACTGGTACTCTTGAAGTAACTCTTGGTTTTTTGATCCAATTATTTTAGCGCTACTTTCGAAAGTTTTTAAAAGAGTGTTTATTTCGATAGTTCCTTTTTCGCCAAAAAACAGGATACGATCATTTAAACTGTCACCATCTTCCTTATTCAAATAGAGATAAAAAATTTCAGCTGATTCAATGGGAACCATAAACTCAAAATTTGGCGACCCATTTATTACAGTAGAATCTATATCAGCAACAATTGTATCAATCACTTTTTGAAGGTACAATGTTCCTTTCCGAAGCCCTTCAACGCTGCCCTTAACAATCATCATTTCATCTAAATTCTTTTTCTGTTTTTTATCGCAAGCTATAATTGAAATTCCAAGAAAAATAATTAGAAAAGCAAAATGAAGTTTTGTCATATTTAAATATTTAACCAATAAGTTAATTTAAGGTTAAAGCTACGATATCTTGGTGAAAAACTGTCTGTGCTTATATAATTATCGTTATAAACTAAAAATAAGTCTGACAATGGAGCAAATCTCCATTGCATTCTTGAATTAATTCCTAAATTCTCACCTTGAGAATTATATTGAATAAAAGTAGTCCATGATAGTGTTTTAGTAAAAGTAAAATCAATTTTTGGGCTAATAAGCCAAATATTTTTTGATGAATAGGGTTTTGGAAGTTCTATTGCATTAAAATTCATAATCATACTTGCATTTAAAATGGGCTGTTTTCTCCATTTGATTTCATTTTCGACGGTGAATTTTGTACCATTATAAAAAGATCCATAAGATATTTTAGAATCAATATTGAAAAATTTTCTTCTGTCTGAGCGATATGAAAACTCAAAGTCACCATAAGAATAATCTGAGCCAGCAGGAAGGTAAACCTCATCTGAACTTCTGGTTGGATTAAAATCAGAAATTAAATAAATATATCGATTTGTGTACTCTAGTGACAGACTACTAAAATTCAAAAAATTCTTTCTAATAGTAGAAATAAATACTCTGTCTGTCATCAAATAATCATTTGCAGTATCATAAACAAAAAAACCTCTTTGAGTAAAATTATAGCTTGTTACGTTTCGTTTTTTTGGGTAGGTCCTATATGTGTACTCCGGAGAAAGTTTTAAAAATCCAGTGCGTCTAAAAAAACCTAAATCTGATCGAAAATCATCTCCTCCGTGAACTATTTCCATACCAATATTATGTCGCAGTGTATTTCTCTTAATCCTCATACCTAAAATCCGATCGTCGCCATCTAAACCCTCTGTAAATGATTTGTGAAAAAAAGTCCTCCCTATCCATTTACTGTCATTAGAAGCTAAATTATACTCGATTCCAGCAACACTATTTTTTCTTTCCTCATCATCTAAAAAATCATAATCTTCTATTGATCTTCGGTCTAAAAAAAAGAAACTAATATTTGA
>JBJKWV010000046.1:0-13740 GCA_045561915.1 Flavobacteriaceae bacterium | reverse complement strand
AATGAGATAGATTCAAAATATTTATATGATTTTGGAGTCCAACTTGGAATTGCATTTCAGATTCAGGATGATTATTTAGATGCTTATGGAAAATTGGAATCTTTTGGGAAGCAATCCTCTGGCGATATAATTGAAAATAAAAAAACAATACTTTATCATCAGGCGATGGAAAATGGTTCTTCTGAAGAAAGAAAAGCACTTAAAAACTGGTTTTCATATGATACAACAGAAATAAATCAAGATGATAAAATAAAGGCTGTTATGGCTCTATTTGAACTAACAGGCGCTTCTATCACAAGTAAAGATTTAGTTATTAAGTATACTCAATCGGCTTTTAAAAAACTCGATAGACTCGATATATCAAATAATAATAAAACTCTTTTTAAAACTTTTGGGAAAAATTTGATGGAACGAAAATTTTAAAATAATCTTTTAAAGAGAGCCTTTAAAAACCAAATTTTCTGAATAAAAGAGAAGGATAAAAGGATTTTAAATTCTTCAATAAAATTTGTTTTTTCGTCTAAAAATCTAAAAATCCTCACGGGAGAATTATTTTTAAACATACTTGAAAAGAGCTCACTTCCATTAGCATTATATTGCTTTAATACATCTAGAAAAAGCAAATCATAAAAGCGAAAACGGGTTCTAATATTAAAATTATTAAGATTATCACCAGTTTTTAAAAATGGAATCAATAGTTCAATATTTCGCCGAGTATTCATAAAGGTAAAGCCAGTAGTTGATTTGGTCCATCCACCAGCAGTACCGATATAAAGTAAACTCTGAGTATTGGATTGTTCAAAAGGAAAACATGTCATAGGAATATTACCCTGCTCTTTTTCTTTAATTTCATATTCTGTAACACCTTTTGAATTTAAATAATCAACAATTCCAGTTTCATAAGCATCAAATCTTAATAGATTTTCAGAAAAAAGAGTGTACTCAACTAGAGCAGTATTTTTATCAATAGGAAGGAGATATAAAAATCTAGTTTCTTGAAATTGAGGAATATCAAAATCCATAAAAAGGATTTTACCAGGATCAAATGAAGGTTTTTTTGTCTTAATAAACCAACCAACAAAATGCTGATGTAAAACAGGATACCTTTTTTGGTTCATCATAGCTTTTGGGTCAAAAAGGCTATTAAATACTTTTTTGGACTGAAATTTCCCTTCTGATGTTATAATTTCTGTTAGATTTTCTTTAGAGATAATATCATAAACTTCTGCTTGCAAAAAAGTAGTGTTTTTGGCTGTACTATATTTATTGAGAATTTCTTGATAAATAACAGCGGATCGCAGCATTTTATATTGAAATGGATCCAAATCAAAATCAAAATTTAAACCTTGAGAGCAAAATTTTGCTTTACTCCATTTTTTTGTTACCATTGAGTCGAAGGGCCCATCCAGACTTTCCCAATAGCTCCATGTCCTATCATTTTTATTTTTTATTTCTTTTTCAATAATCAATATTGATCGATTTTCAAAAAAAGCGTCTTCTCTTAGTGCTTTTAGCAATAATAGTCCTGAAGCACCACCTCCACAAATAATAAAATCAAAATAGTTTTGTCTCATATCTGAATTGTAAAAGTAACTAAAAGGTTCTTAGATGCTATAAATCCATCTAAACTCTTTATTTTTGAAAAAAATTTTTTGGATACTATACTTGAATTTTTCAGAAATACAGACCCGGTATTAGGAGCTTTTTATGCTACGCTATTTACCTGGGGTCTAACCGCTCTAGGAGCATCATTAGTTTTTTTTGTAAAAAGCATGAATCGAGCACTTTTAGATGGCCTTTTGGGCTTTACTGGGGGAGTCATGGTAGCTGCAAGTTTTTGGAGTTTATTAGCACCAGGAATTGAAATGAGTCCTGGTGAAGGGTTTTTTAAAGTTATCCCTGCTGCTGTAGGCTTTGGATTAGGGGCTCTTTTTATCTTTAGTCTAGATAAAACATTACCTCATATTCATATTAACTTCAAAGAATCAGAGGGTATAAAAACTCCCTGGCATCGCACAACTTTATTGGTTTTAGCTATTACGCTTCATAATATTCCAGAGGGTCTGGCAGTAGGAGTTCTATTTGGAGGTGTAGCTGCAGGTATCCCTGAGGCTTCAATTACAGGCGCAGTAGCATTAGCTATCGGAATTGGAATTCAAAACTTTCCAGAAGGAATAGCTGTATCAATGCCAATGCGAAGACAAGGTATCTCACGCTTTAAAAGTTTTTGGTACGGTCAACTTTCTGCTATAGTAGAACCAGTTGCTGCTGTTGTAGGTGCACTAGCGGTAACCTTTTTTACTCCGATACTCCCCTATGCTTTAGCATTTGCAGCGGGAGCGATGATTTTTGTAGTTGTTGAAGAAGTTATTCCCGAAACTCAACAAGATAGTTACACAGATATTGCTACACTTGGTTTTATTGGTGGTTTTATAGTAATGATGACTTTAGATGTTGCCCTTGGATAATTTTAAGTAAATGATTGCCAACCTTGAGCTGAAAGTTCTATTTGGTGTCCCAACCCAGTAATCAACTGACACCCATCCTTTAGATCACAGGCATGACCGATTACTGAAAGAAAGGGATGATTCTTGATTTTTTCAAAATCCTTTTGATTAATAGTGAATAGTAGTTCATAATCCTCGCCTCCATTAAGTGCAGAAGTAGTAGAATTTAATTTAAATTCCCCACTTGTCATAGTTACTTCTGGGTCAATTGGTATTTTTTCTTCAAAAAGATGAAAGCCTACTTCAGAGGCTTTGGATAAATGTAAAATTTCAGAAGATAAACCATCACTTATATCAATCATGGAAGTTGGGATTATTTCAAGTTCGTCAAGCAATTCAATGACATCTTTTCGCGCTTCTGGTTTTAGTTGTCTTTCAATACAGTAGGTGTATTTACTTAGGTCAGGCTGAGTATTTGGATTTACTTTAAAAACAGCTTTTTCACGCTCCAGTATTTGAAGTCCAGTGTAAGCTCCTCCCAGATCTCCACTAACAACGAGTAAATCATTTTCTTTTGCTCCGTTGCGCTTCACAATTTTCTTTTTAGATGCACTTCCTAAAACTGATATAGAAATTATTAATCCAGTAACACTACTCGAGGTATCTCCTCCTATAAGATCTATTTTATAATTTTTACACGCTAAATTAATTCCCTTGTAGAGCTCCTCAATAGCCTCTAAAGTGAAACGATTTGAAATCGCAACAGAAACAGTGATTTGCTTTGGAATCGAGTTCATAGCATAAATGTCTGAAATGTTCACTACAACTGCTTTATATCCCAGGTGTTTGAGAGGCATATAACTTAAATCAAAATGAATACCTTCGATAAGCAAGTCTGTACTGATCAATGTAGGGTCCTTACCATGATCCAACACCGCAGCATCATCGCCAATACCATGTTGACTTGACTCATTTTCAATGGTAAAACCTTTTGTTATATGATCAATTAAAGCAAACTCACCAAGATTTTTTATAGGTGTTTTTGAAGGATTCTTGTTTTCTAACATTAAGCAAAAGTACGTATTGATTAGGAATCTTGAGCCATACTAATCTTCATTAAATTGTTTAATTTTAAACGTATGAAAAAAAGTTATCTTTTTATCTTCATTCTTGTTTTAGCCTGTAGCAAAGAGTTTCCTGAGCCTCCTCAAATTATTGATCAAACTCTTCCTTCTGAACCAATATTTCCTCCTGTAACATCAGATTTATCAGGATTCCCTTGTTTTGATGGTAAGGCAGGAATTTATCCCTGTTTAGGGTATGATTTACTTTCAAAAATTTCCTTGGAAACTTTTGGAAGCGAAGCTGCTAATGATAATTGGGGCTGGACGGATCCTGAAACCACAAAAGAATATGTGCTCTCGGGTCTTGATGATGGGACAGCTTTTATAGATATTACTGACCCAGAAAATCCAATTTTTTTGGGAAAACTCCCAACTGCAACATCAACAAGCTCTTGGCGTGATATCAAAGTTTATCAAAATTACGCATTTATTGTCAGTGAAGCACCGGATCATGGTTTACAGGTATTTGACTTAACCCAATTAAGATCAGTCATTGAGCCTCAAACCTTTCTTGCAGACGCAAGACTGACAGATTTTGGGAATGCTCATAATATATGGATCAATCAAGAGAGTGGCTATGCCTATGTTTTCGGCACTAAATTATATGAGGGAGGCCCACTTTTTATAAATGTCAATGACCCCATAGATCCTAAAGTTGAGGGAGGCTATTCCGCGGATTCGTATACACATGACGGACAAATAGTTATATACGATGGACCAGACTTGCTATTTAAAGGACGAGAAATTCTTTTTGGGAGTAATAGTGATGGTGGAGAGAATAATCAGATAATAATTATAGATGTGACTGAAAAGTCAAGGCCTGTTAAAATTAGTAATATAAATTATTCTTTCAGTGGATATGCTCATCAAGGAATTCTTACTGAAGATCAAAAATATTTTTTCCTTGGAGATGAATTGGATGAGTTACAATATGGATCACCGACTCTTACTCGTGTATTTGACTTAAGCAGTCTTTCGAATCCGAAATCACATTTAAGTTATTTTGGAGGAGTAAATGCGATTGATCACAATGGCTATGTGGTGGGAAATAAGTTTTATCTTGCAAGTTATACTGCCGGTTTAAGAGTTTTAGATATTAGTCAAGTTGAAAATAAAAATTTAAAAGAAATCGGTTTTTTTGACACATATCCCCCTAACAATAATCCAAAGTTTAATGGAGTTTGGAATGTTTATCCCTTTTTTAAAAGTGGAATTATAGCAATAAACGACATTGATTCGGGGTTATTTTTAGTTAAGGCCTCAGATAAAGATGAATAAACATCAAATCCTTTTTTTGCATTTTGTTTTCTTTAGTTGTACTCCAATAACTGAAACTAATTGGTCATTTTTACCTCCAGTGGTTAATGGTTGGGAGTCTATACAAAGCTATGGAGGTAGCGAAGAAGATATTGCTAATGCTGTTATTAACACACATGATGGTGGTTTTGCGGTAGTTGGAAACACGGAAAGTACAGACGGTGATTTTTCAATTAAAACTCGCCCGGGGAGTGATATTTTTTTAATGAAATTTAATTCTGAAAAAAACCTTCAATGGGTAAAAACTTATGGAGGATCAAAGGACGATAGAGGACATGGCATAGTTCAGCTTTCTGATAAGGGCTATGCTTTAGTTGGATATAGTAAAAGTAGTGATGGTGATGCTACAGTTAATAAGGGGCAGCATGATAATTGGATTATTAGAACAGATGAGAATGGTGTTATTATTTGGGAGAAAAGCTTTGGATTTTTAGGCCATGATCATGCATATAATATTTTAGCAACTTTTGATGGAGGTTTATTCTTTAATGGCTTTTTAGATATATCAGCCTTAAGTGGAAAAGCGATTAATAAAAATTCCGCTCGACATGGGGCCGGAGAGTTTTGGACTCACAAAATTGATTTACAAGGAAATATAGAATGGCAAAGGTATTTTGGAGGATCAAGCAATGATCGTTCTTATGATGCAATTCAAAGTAGCGATGGGAACTATGTCATTGTCGGATCTTCAGAAAGTCAAGATTTTGATATAATAACTCCTAAGGGCAGTTATGATATATGGGTTATAAAAATTGATGCCAATGGTAATTTATTGTGGCAAAAGTCTATTGGAGGTACTGAGTATGACAAAGGGAATGCTATTATAGAGTCAAGCACAGGAGAATACATAATATTAGGACAAACCTTCAGCAATGATGGAGATATTAAGGGTCTAACAGGATCTTCAGATATACTCTTGGCGAAACTATTTCCCTCAGGGAACTTAAAACAATTAAAAACACTTGGTGATTCAGGTTTTGAGACTGCTAATGCATTTGCTGAAAGACCAGACGGGACTTTGGTTATTGTGGGCAAAAAAAGTAATTTAAATACAAGTTCTGGGGAACAATCTTTAAGCAACGATGTTAGTCTTTATTATACTCTGCCCAATGGCAGTTTGATCGAAACAATTAAACTCAGTGGATCAGGGATAAATGTTGCTAATGATCTTGCACATACTAAAAAGGGAAAAATTATAGTAGTAGGAGCTAGTGAAAGTAAAGGTGGTGACTTTAAAAATAATAATGGTAAAACTGATGTTTTTATTGCTTTTTGGCATTAGGACGCCTAATTTATCTATAGCTTAAATTGATAAAGATTCCCATAAAATCAATAGAAATAAATTATATTTGTAGATCATTTAGGTTAATTTACAAAAATGATAAAAGTTGCGGAAACAGCTAAGCAAAAAGTCTCAGTCCTCATGAAAGAAGAAGGCTTTGACCCCTCTAGTGATTACGTTCGAGTGGGTGTTAAGAGTGGTGGCTGTTCAGGATTATCCTACGAGTTAAAATTTGATAACAACTTTCAAGAAGAAGATAAACTCTTTGAGGATAATCAAGTAAAGATATTGGTCGATAAAAAAAGCCTACTCTATCTAGTAGGAACTACTCTTGAGTATTCAGGAGGCCTTAATGGGAAAGGTTTTGTTTTTAACAATCCAAATGCACAGCGAACTTGCGGATGTGGAGAGAGTTTTTCACTTTAAAAATGTAAAATGGCATATACTGAAGAGGAATTAAAAAAGGAATTAGAAACCAAAGAATACGAATATGGTTTTTATACTGATATAGAATCAGACACCTTTCCAGTTGGATTAAATGAAGATATTATTCGTAAAATTTCGCATAAAAAAGGGGAACCAGATTGGATGACTGAATGGCGTTTGGATGCATATAGTCACTGGAGTAAAATGGAAGAACCAGAGTGGGCCAATGTTCAATACAAAAAGCCTGATTTACAAGCTATCTCATATTATTCTGCACCAAAACAAAAACCAAAGTACAAAAACTTGGATGAGGTTGATCCTGAGTTATTAGATACATTTAATAAATTAGGAATATCGATTGAGGAGCAAAAAAAACTATCTGGAGTAGCAGTTGATATTGTTGTAGATTCGGTATCTGTGGCAACCACTTTTAGAGAGACTCTTGCAGAAAAAGGTATTATATTTTGTTCAATTTCTGAGGCTATAAAAAATCACCCAGAATTAGTAAAAAAATATATTGGTACAGTTATTCCTCCTAAGGACAACTACTATGCAGCATTAAATAGTGCTGTTTTTACAGATGGCTCCTTTTGTTTCATTCCTAAGGGAGTTAAGTGTCCAATGGAATTATCTACTTATTTTAGGATTAACCAAGCTGGCACTGGCCAGTTTGAACGAACATTAGTTATTGCAGATGAGTCAAGTTATGTAAGCTATCTTGAGGGGTGCACAGCTCCATCAAGAGATGAAAACCAATTACATGCCGCTGTTGTTGAGCTAATAGCAATGGATGACGCAGAGATTAAATACTCTACTGTTCAAAACTGGTATCCTGGTGATAAAAAAGGTAAAGGAGGAGTATACAATTTCGTGACTAAAAGAGGACTTTGCAATACTCGTTCTAAAATTTCATGGACACAAGTAGAAACAGGTTCAGCAGTCACATGGAAATATCCATCATGTATATTGAAAGGCGATTACTCAATTGGAGAATTTTACTCAATAGCAGTTACAAATAACTTTCAACAAGCCGATACTGGTACTAAAATGATTCACTTAGGGAACAATACTCGAAGTACTATTATTTCAAAGGGAATTTCTGCAGGTAAATCACAAAACAGTTATCGTGGATTAGTTAAAGTAGGACCACGTGCAAAAAATGCTAGAAATTTCTCACAATGTGATTCATTGTTGATGGGGAATAATTGTGGGGCACATACATTCCCTTATATAGAAGCAAAAAGTAATACCGCTCATGTTGAACATGAAGCTACAACAAGTAAAATAGGAGAAGATCAAATTTTTTATTGCAATCAGAGAGGTATTGATACTGAAAAAGCAATTGCACTAATAGTTAATGGTTTTAGCAAAGAAGTCTTAAATAAACTGCCTATGGAATTTGCGGTAGAAGCTCAAAAATTGTTAGAAATCTCCTTAGAAGGATCAGTAGGATAAAAAAACAAGAAATGTTAACGATTGAAAACTTACATGCCCAAGTAGAAGGCAAAACAATATTAAAAGGTATTGACCTAGATGTCAAAGCTGGAGAAGTCCATGCCATTATGGGACCTAACGGCTCTGGTAAAAGTACACTAGCATCAGTAGTAGCTGGTAATGAAGATTATGAGGTGATTAAAGGTAAGATTCTCTTGAAAGGAAATGACCTGGCTGATTTAGATGCTGAGTCTAGGGCTCATGAAGGTATTTTTCTCTCTTTCCAATATCCTGTTGAAATCCCAGGAGTCTCAGTAACAAACTTTATTAAAACTGCAATTAATGCTAACAGAAAGGCACAAGGTCTCAAAGATATGCCAGCGAGTGAATTGCTAAAAAAAATAAGAGAAAAGGCAAAACTCTTAGATATAGATTCCAAGTTCTTATCCCGATCCCTTAATGAAGGATTTTCTGGAGGTGAAAAAAAAAGAAATGAAATTTTCCAAATGGCAATGCTTGAACCTGCATTTGCAATTTTGGATGAAACAGATTCAGGACTAGATATTGATGCTTTAAAAATTGTTGCAAATGGAGTGAATAAATTAAAAGGAAAAGATAATGCAGTAGTAGTAATCACTCATTATCAGCGCCTATTAGATTATATTGTTCCAGATTTTGTTCATGTGCTCTTTGATGGAAAAATTGTTAAATCTGGCACCAAAGAACTTGCTCATGAGTTAGAAGCTAAGGGATACGATTGGATTAAAGAACTTGCATAAATGGAATTTAAAGAAAAATTAATATCCTCCTATTTAGCTTTTGAAGACGGATTAGACTTAACAGACACAGTACACGAGACGCGTGCACGAGCACTAAAGGTTTTTGAAGATAAAGGATTTCCAACAAAAAAAGATGAGTTATGGAAGTACACCTCTTTAGAAGCATTGATTAGGGAAGATTATTCCCTTTTTCCTAAATCAGAGATCAATATTGAACTTAAGGATGTTAAAAAATACTTTCTTTATGATACTGACACCTATAAAGTTATTTTTATAGATGGAGTTTACAGCCCTTTTTTATCTAATACAACTCATGACGGACTAGATGTTTGTTTAATGTCTGCTGCTCTATCCAAACCTAAGTATAGAGATTTGATTAACACTTACTTTAATAAAATAGCTCCATCAGATGAAAGCTTAACTGCTTTAAATACTTCATATGCCAAAGAAGGAGCGTTTGTTTACATTCCAAAAAAAACTGTAGCTGAAAAGCCTATTGAAATTATTCATTTTTCTTCTGGCGTTCAAGATTCACTTTGGCTTCAACCCCGAAATTTGATTGTTATTGACAAAAATTCTCAGGTACAAATTATTGAGCGCCATCAAAGTCTTAAAGAGCATGCCGTTGTAACAAACAGCGTTACAGAGATTTATGTTCATGAAGAAGCTTTTGTAGATTACTACAAATTGCAAAATGATTTAACTACAGCTTCATTGATTGATAACACTTTTATCCAACAAGAAAAAAACAGTCATGCCAGTGTTCATACTTTTTCTTTAGGAGGTAAACTAATACGTAATAACCTAAGGTACCTACACAAAGGCAAACATATTTTGTCTACTTTAAAAGGCCTGACTATACTTCAAGGCAAACAGCATGTTGATCATTCCACCATGGTTCATCATTCTCAACCTAATTGTGAAAGTCATCAAGATTATAAAGGAATTTTTTCTGAACGTTCAGAAGGTGTATTCAATGGACAAATTTTAGTTGATAAAATTGCACAAAAAACTAATGCTTTTCAACAAAATAATAACGTTCTATTGGATGATAAAGCTACAGTAAATAGCAAGCCTCAACTTGAGATTTTCGCTGATGATGTAAAATGTTCTCATGGTTGTACAATAGGTCAAATGGATGAGGAAGCATTATTTTATCTGCGAACAAGGGGCATACCTAAAAAGGAAGCTAGGGCACTAATGACTTACGCTTTTGCAAATAACGTATTAGAAAGTGTTCAATTACCCTCATTAAAGAAAAGGATAAATGGTCAAATTGCAAAAAAGCTCGGAGTGAATCTTGGATTTGAGTTGTAATGATAGATATAAAAAAAATAAGATCAGATTTTCCAATACTTTCTAGAAAAATTAATGGGAAAGATCTTGTATATTTTGATAATGCAGCTACATCTCAAACTCCCAAACAAGTAATAGATGTTATTGTTGACTACTACACTCGCTTAAATTCAAATATTCATCGTGGAGTACACAAATTGAGTCAAGAAGCAACAGATGCTTATGAAAAAGCTCGTGTAAAAATTCAGAAGCATTTCAATGTTGCAAAATCCTATCAGATTATTTTTACTGCAGGAACCACAGAAAGTATCAACCTTGTCGCCTCAGGATATAGTAAATTATTAAAGCCAGATGATGAATTGATTATTTCTGCTTTAGAGCATCATTCAAATATAGTTCCTTGGCAAATGCTTTGTGAGAAAACCGGCGCTCTTCTTAAAGTAATTCCCATGTCATTGGATGGGACTTTAGATATGAAAGCTTTTTATAATTTATTAAGTTCAAGAACAAAATTGGTTTTCGTTAATCATGTTTCAAACGCTTTAGGAACAGTAAATCCAATTGAAGATATTATAATTAAAGCTCATGGGTATGGGGCAAAGGTTTTGGTTGATGGTGCTCAGGCTTGCCCACACATAAAACCCGATTTACAAGCCTTGGATGTGGATTTTTATGTAACCTCTGCACATAAACTATGCGGGCCTACAGGAGTAGGGATGCTTTATGGCAAGTTAGAGCTCTTAAAATCCTTACCACCTTATCAGGGCGGAGGTGAGATGATTTCCACTGTTACTTTTGAAAAAACAACCTATGCAGATTTACCTCATAAATTTGAAGCAGGAACACCAAATATTGCTGGAGGGATTGCTTTTGGAGCAGCTTTGGACTATATGAATTCCATTGGATTTGATAACATAGCTGAATATGAAAACGAATTATTAAATTATGCTACAAATGCCCTAAAGAAGATTGATGGGATCAAAATTTACGGAGAAGTAAAAAATAAAACTGCTGTAATTTCTTTTAATATTAGAGGAATCCATCCTTATGATATAGGTAGCATATTGGATCAATTAGGTATAGCAGTTAGAACAGGGCATCACTGTGCACAACCCATCATGGACTTTTTTGCGATTCCAGGAACTGTAAGAGCTTCTTTTTCTTTTTATAATACATTTGTTGAAATCGATCGTTTTGTTGAAGCAGTCAATAAGGCGGTAACAATGTTGAAATAATTTAATATTTTTATAAATGAATTCAATTAAAGCCATACAAGACGAAATTATAGAAGAATTTTCTCTTTTTGAAGATTGGATGCAACGTTATGAATATATGATCGAATTAGGGAAATCCCTTCCCTTAATAAACAATGATTATAAAACAGACAAGTATATAATAAAAGGATGTCAAAGCAAGGTTTGGGTTCATGCAAATTTAGATGGAGATAAGTTGAAGTTCACAGCAGATAGTGATGCCATAATAACTAAGGGAATTATTGCAATTTTAATTAGAGTTTTTTCAGACCAGAACCCGAAGGATATATTGGAAGCCGATACAGACTTCATTGATAAGATTGGATTAAAAGAACATTTATCCCCAACGCGTGCAAATGGACTAGTTTCAATGGTAAAACAGATCAAAATGTATGCAGTGGTTTTTCAAACACAATTTAACTAAATTATATGTCAGAATCAATCGATACAACCAATCTAGGAGAAAAAATAGTTGACGTTTTAAAAACCATATTTGATCCAGAAATTCCTGTAGATATATATGAATTAGGATTAATATATGATGTTTTTGTTAATGAAGATTCAGATGTAAAAATTTTAATGACTTTGACTACACCTAATTGTCCAGTGGCAGAGACTTTACCAATGGAAGTTGAGGAAAAGGTTAAGTCCTTAGATGAAGTAAAAACAGCTGAAGTAGAAATCACTTTTGACCCTCCATGGACGCAAGACTTAATGAGTGAAGAAGCAAAACTTGAATTAGGAATGCTTTAATTATGTCAGATCCAATTATCAATAAAGTAGCAAAAAGTCCATTGATAACTATCGACTTAGAAGATTTTAAAACTGAGGGGCCAAGAACTTTTATTGATGTTTCACAATGGCTTGAAGATGGATTTTTACTTCGTGAAAAACCATTTCGAGCTACGTTAAAAGAGTATAATTGGACCAAATTCAAAAACCATCATGTTGCATTAGATTGTACTTCTGAGGCTGTACTACCCGCGTGGACCACTCTATTAATAACAACTTATTTAAGTCCTTATGCAATTACAATAAATTTAGGCAGTTTGAAGGATCTTGAAAAACATCTTTTTTCAAATGTAATATCTTCGTTAGACTTAACCCACTATGTTAACAAACCTTTAATGATCAAAGGCTGTTCTGATCCTTTTATCCCTGAGGCAGCTTACATTCAATTAATTCAACGTCTACAAACAGTAGCCAAAAGCTTGTTTTATGGAGAAGCTTGTTCTTCCGTACCTTTATGGAAGGCAAATAAAAAATAGTGAACACATCCAAAAAAATCTTGATAATATCTTATTACTGGCCTCCAGCTGGAGGTTCAGGTGTGCAACGCTGGATGTATTTTGCTAAGTATCTAAAGAAACTTGGTTATGAACCTATTGTAATTACTGTAGACGAAAAAAAAGCTTCGTATCCTGTTTTAGATCCTAGTCTATTAAGAGAAACCCCAAGAATACGTATTTTAAAGACATCAACTTGGGAACCATTACGGTGGTATTCATTTTTGACTTCTGGGGATTCACAAAAAGGCATTCCCCAAGGTGAAGTAAAAACTTTAAGCTTAGTTGAAAAGGTTGCAGCTTTTATTCGAGGTAATTATTTTATTCCCGACGCACGTAAAGGATGGGTACGATTTGCCCTTAAAGAAGCACGAAAAGTTTTGGAACTAGAAGATGTGAATCATTTAATTACCACAGGACCCCCTCATTCAACCCATTTAGCAGGGATTGAATTAAAAAAACAATTTAAGGTTAACTGGTGGGCAGACTTTCGAGACCCTTGGACGGATATTTTCTATAATAAATTTCTATATCGAACCACAAAATCAATTAGTAAAGACATAACCTTGGAAAAGGAGGTTTTAAAAAAAGCAGACGGAATACTAACAACTGTCGCAGGAAAACTTCTTGAGCAATTAAGGTTTAAGGTCCCCCAACAAAAATTTTTAGTTATTCCCAATGGATATGATGATGAATTGATCAAGAGTCAAAAGGCAGCAAATAAAAAGAAAGACTTTCATATTGTTTACACTGGTGTTTTAACTGAAAATCAAGATTATAAACCACTTTTAAAAGTAATTAATAAATGTTCTAAATTTCATAAGATCCATTTTTCATTGGCAGGAAATATTAATTCTAACATTATTCAAAAAATTAATGCTGCTCTTCCTAATGTAAAAGTGGAATACTTAGGATATATAGCACATCCTAGTGCAATTGCATTAATGAAAAGTGCTGATTTGTTACTCAATTTTATTTTTAAAGGAGCAGACAATCAAATGATATCAGGAAAATTATTAGAATATATTGCAACAGAAGTTCCTATTCTTTCAATAGGGAGCCCTAACTCTCAAGCTGGTCAGCTTTTATCGAAGGG
>JBJKWV010000045.1:0-13964 GCA_045561915.1 Flavobacteriaceae bacterium | reverse complement strand
TAATCCTTTCAGGAGAGTTAATCTTTATACTGCCATATTTTTTACCACGGGTTTTTCGCCCTACATTTTTAGCAGTTTTTGATTTAAATAATCTTGAATTAGGTAGTTTGTTTTCAGTTTATGGAACAGTAGCTATATTTTCATATATTTTTGGTGGTACTTTTGCAGATAAATTTTTACCCAGAAAACTTATAGCTGCCTCACTTATACTTACCTCACTTGGAGGTATCGTCCTTCTAAACTATCCTAGCTTTCTCGTTTTAGAAGTTCTATATGGATACTGGGGTTTCACTACTGTATTTCTTTTTTGGAGTGCGATGATAAAAGGAACTCGTATTTGGGGAGGGAGTCAGAATCAAGGACAAGCTTTTGGTTTATTAGACGGGGGAAGAGGACTTACTGCAGCACTTATGGGTAGCACAGGAGTTGTTATTTTTTCATTTTTCATGCCAGAAAATGTTATTTCTTCAAGTTTAGAAGAGCGTCAGGATGCATTTCAGGTTGTCATTTTATTTTCTTCAATTATGGTTGCCATAGTGGGAGTGTTAGTGTATTTTTTTATGAATACGAAAAATGAAAAAGGAGCATTTAATACTGAGAATAAAAATTCATTTGAAAATATTATAGCAGTTTTAAAGTTAGAAACAGTCTGGTTATTGATGATAATTATTCTTTGTGCTTATTTTGGTTATAAGGTTACAGATATTTATTCATTGTACGCTGCTGATGTCATGGGGTATGACGAGGTAAATTCTGCAAATATTAGCTCAATTCAACTTTACCTTAGACCAATTGCTTGTTTTTCTATAGGCTTTTTAGCTGACAGATCAAATGGGATTTCTTGGATAAAAAAAGGTTTTTTTGTGACGATTATTGGATCATTATTTTTCGCCAGTGGAATATTAATAGCGGGACAGCATATACTATTTTTTATTTCTTTAACAATTTTAGCTCTTGGTACTTATGCTGTGAGAGCACTTTATTACGCAATTCTTAAGGAAGGTAATATTTCATTAGCATTAACTGGAACTACGGTAGGTGTTATTTCTCTAACAGGATATACTCCTGACATATTTGCTGGTCCCCTTATGGGTTACTATTTAGACAGATTCCCAGGAATTGAAGGTCATCAGATTGTTTTTGGTTTTCTTACAATTTTTTCAATGATAGGCTTGATCGCTTCGTTTCGTTTTGCCCATATTACTAGAAAGTAAACTAAATATTTTACCAATCCTCACTTTTAATATCATCAAGAACTTTTTTGTAAATAGACTGAAAAAACAGGGTAGAGTAGTCTTTTAAAGTTTCTTGGTATTTACGAACAACTTTTGGTTGAGAAAGAATATAGATTTCTTTTTTCTTTTTACTAGTCATGTCATAAAAATCCTGACTCATCTCTATTCTTGCTTTATCCATAATTTTTTCTAATTCATCAGTTTTAAAATCCATTTTAGCGGAAAAAGGAAGTTTATATTCTGCAAGTTGAGAATCAGAATATTTACCGTCTTCATATATCATTTGAATACGATATTTTTCTTCCCTTGCCTCAATAATAAGAGTATAATCGTGGCTATAATCAATATAGTCAGTAAGCTCTGAATTATTAGGATTCATTAATTTATATGCATCAAGAACTGGTACTAATGCTAGAGCTTTAATAACCATTCGTTTTGATTCGTCATCTTTAAATTTGATTACATCATCTGCATCCTGGTAAATTAGTGCAATTGCATAATTTAATTTTGAGAAAATCTGTTTTGCATCAATTCCTCTTACTTCATAGACTTGAGAGATTTTATTGCCCTCTATAGTTTGAGAAAAAATAGGGGTACAAGTAAAGAATAACAATAAATATGATAGGATTTTTTTCATAACTAAATATAGCACTTCAAAATTATCTTTTTTAAACTCTTAAACTAGATATTTTATGATTTTTTAAATATGGAGAAAACACTAAATTTTAAATTAAATAGATTTTTGTATATTTATGAAGCCAGCAAATTCATGATTTTTTTAGAATTTTACTTTATTGATTTATAAGATCTTTAAAGGGCATAATTAAAAATTAAATTTTTTACTAATATGGAAATTTTAGAAACTAAAGAACCTAAGTTGAAAATTAGAGACAATCGATCTGGCTGCCCAATTAGTACTTGTCTTGAAATTATAGGTGATAATTGGTCGTTAATTTTAATTCGGGATCTTTTTTTAGAGCGCACAACTTTTACAGAATTCATGAATTCTCCTGAAAAAATTTCAAGCAATATTTTGTCTGATAGAATTAATAAACTTCAGAAGTATAATTTAATCGAATATCGATTACATCCGCAAAACAGAAAGGTGAAACAATATTATCTAACCAAATCAGGAATTGAGCTTTACCCTTTAATTTATGATTTATTAATTTGGAGCAAAAACCACCTTGATTTTGAATACCTCCCTATAGGTGTTGATTGGTATCAAAAAAATGAAAAGCGAGATAGGAAAAAGTCCATTGATGATACTGTTTTGTCATATAAAAAATTCAAAAAGAAACTTCTAAGTGCATAGCCCCCAAAACTTTAGTTAAAGAACCTGTATAATTACTTTCTGCTTTTAAATATATTTGTTAGATATGTCAGGTTCACTAACACAACTTATCGACGCTGAAAATAAAGCAGAAAGACTTTTTCTGGAAATAGAGAATAGAAATATTATACACTCTGGAAAAACTGAAAAAGAAATAAATAACGAGATTTATGATTTGGCTTTTGATTTATTTGGTATAAAAAAATATTGGCATAAAAGAATAGTTAGATCAGGAGCTAATACTTTATTCCCATATGATGAAAATCCAAAAAATTTATTAGTTGAAGAAGACGATATTCTATTTATTGATTTTGGACCAATCTTCGAGGAATGGGAAGCTGATTATGGAAGAACTTATGTAATCGGTCAAGATCCTCTAAAACAAAGGTTAGTGAGAGATATCGAAAAGGCGTGGCATAATGCAAATATATTTTATCACTCACAAAAGGATATATCTGGAAAAAAACTTTACTCCTATTGTTGTAATTTAGCAAAGGAGATGGGTTGGGAATTTGGAGGCTCAATAGCTGGTCATTTAATTGGACACTTTCCTCATGAAAAATTAGAAAAAGAGGATAAAACAAATTATATACATCCAAAAAATCAAATAAACATGAATGCACCAGATAGAAATGGAAATGTTAGACATTGGATCTTAGAAATTCATTTTGTGGATAGAAAACTAAAAATAGGTGGATTTTTTGAACAATTGCTTATTAAAAAATAATTTCAAAAGCACTTCTACTTAGATTAATATCTCGTACTGATTTTTTAATAGATATTATAGCTTTACGTTTAATAATTGACCAGTGATTTGAATCAATTGAAGCTCAGCGAGCTTCGCCTGGTATTTTGCGATAGTTCTCTGATTTTGGGCATTTGTTAAATTAATCTGTGCTTGCCTAAACTCGATTGCTGTAATTGAGCCAAGTTTATATTGAGCTTGAGAACGATTAAAGTTATAAGTGGCAGTTTCAACCTGTTTCTTTTGAATTTTAAAAATCTCTTTAGCATCTTTAAAATTTTGAACACTATTTGCTATGTCACGATTAAAAATCTGTTTAGCCTCTTGCTCAAGTAAGTCTTGATTTTCAAAAGTAATCTTTGCATTTTTAACTCTGGTTAGGGTCCTTCCACCATCAAAAAGATTCCAACTCAAACTTGCTCCAAATCCAACAGAAAAAGAAGTATTGTTAGTTCCAGGAAAAAATGGAGAGGCTGGGCTTTTATTTAAATTCCATCCATAGGACCCTACAAGTCCTAATGTTGGTAAATAACCTGATTGACTTATCTTCACGTCATAGGAGTTGATCTGAGTGTTACTCTTTTGTTTTAGAAGGGCCACATTATTTTCCCCAGCAGTTGTTAACCAAGATTCTATTTGAATGTAAGGGACAAAATCCACATTTAAATCAACCACAAAGCTTTCACTTACAGGCTTGTTTAAAAGAAGGTTTAAATCACGCTTTGAATTATCTAATTGTTGCTTTATTTGGATAAGATTAATACTGTCATTAGTAACGTCGACCTGAGCATTTAAAACTGCTAATTTATTCCCCTGCCCATGGATAAATGCTATTTCTGCTCGCTTTTGTCTCTCTTTAGAAACAAATAAATTTTCTTTAAAAATATCATTTGACTCTGTTAATTGAGCAATTCTAAAATATACTTCAAAAAGTTGTAAAATTGTGAACTCTATTGTTTCTCTCAATTGCAGCTCACTTAAAGCGTATTGCTCTTTTAGTCTTTTGTATGAATACTTTCTTCCTAAACCATCAAAAAGTGTATAATTCAAATTTACTCCTGCATTAAACCTTTGTGACTCTTGATCCTCAAAGATACGATTAGGAATAGGAGTTCCATTCTCATCTACTTGTCCTGGAAATGCAATTTCAGCATCAGATTCTGAATAATTACTGCCTCCAGAAATAGAAAGTGCGGGAAGATACCCTGAATTTAAAACATTACTATTATTTTTTGAAATCTCAGTTATGTTTCTTGAAACTTTTATACCAAAATTTTCCTCTAATGCAATATCTAAAGCTTCTTCTTTTGTAAGACTCGTTTGACCATGAACTGGAAATAAAACACCTAAAAGTAAAACTATAATTATCTGTTTTATTTTCATCTTAAGTGTTTTTTAATTTTTCTGAAGAATCCATTTTTTCTTCTTCTTCTTTTTCTATCATTGCTCTTTCTACGGACTCTTGAGTTGGAAAATATCCCTGGATCAACCATTTAAAAATTACTTTAGCCTGATTGTTAAGTGATATAAATATTGGTAATAGAATAAGAGTTAATATGGTAGCAAAAGCAATTCCATAAGATACAGTTATAGCCATTGGCTTTAACCACTGAGCTTGCCTGCTCTTTTCAAGCAATAAGGGTGTTAACCCAGCAACTGTAGTAGCTGATGTTAAAAATATCGCTCTGAATCGAGATCTCCCAGCTAAAATTAATGACTCTTTGAATTTATATCCTTCCTTAATATTTAGATTGAATTTTCCTATGAAAACCAAACCATCATTTACCATTATACCAATAAGAGCAATGACTCCTAATAAAGAAATGATAGAAACAGAAAAGTTATGAACCCAATGTCCCCATGCAACACCAATAAGGCTCACGGGAATCAGTAAAAAAAGTAAAATTGGTTGCGAAAAACTTCTAAATGCAAATGCAATGGTGATATAAATTAAAATTAATATAGGTATCCCTGCTCCTGATAAAGAATTAATTAGTTTAAAAGCCTCTCTGTTTTGTCCTTCGTATGAAGCACTTACTGAAGTATATTTCTCTTGAATTAAAGGCATTATATTTTTACGAATATCAGTCATTATATCGGTTGCCGATGATTCCTCAATATTTTTGAGATCGGCAGAAACTTGAATCTCTCTTCTGCCATCTAGATGATTTATAGAAACATCCCCTCTTTTTATTGAATAGGTCGCTACTTCTTTTAAAGCAATTAAATTTCCATTAGGCAGATCGATTTTCATATCTTCTAATTGTGAAATTGAAGAGCGATCTTCTTTTTTGTATCTAACCCAAACACGAATTTCGTCTTGTCCTCTTTGGAATCTTTGAGCTTGTACACCAAAAAATCCAGCTCGAACTCTGCTCATTACATATTGTAAATCTAAGCCTAAAGAGTATGCATTTTCCTTTAAATTTAATGTAATCTCTTTAATTCCAGCAGGATCATTATCTTCAATATCTTTGAGTAATGCATTAGAATTTAAAGCTTGTTTTAATTCAGATTTTGCTTTTTTTAATTCTCTTATATTGTTAGATAGTAAAGAAACCGAAACAGGTTTTCCCCCAAAGTTCGATCCTGATCCATAAACTACACTTTCTACTCCGATAAGAGGACCTACAAGCTCTGAAATTCTAGAAGATACCATTTGAGATCGAATTATATCTGGGCGTTGTTCCCCTGGCAACAAGTTAATCGTTAGGTTTGCTCTGGAGGCACCATTTCCTAAAGTCTTAATTGTATTTACAAATAATGACTTATCAGTACCCTTTAAATATTTGTTGGTAAACTCCGAATTAACAAGTTTGGAAGTCTTCTCTATGTGAGAGATTATAGAATCTGTAATCTTCTCATTTGTACCATTAGGCATAATCAAATTAATGGATATTCTATCTGAAGCAATTGATGGGAAAAAAGCTGTTCTTATAATTCCTCCACCAAAAGAGCCCATAGTTAGCGAAAGCATAGCTATAAAAATTGCTATTATCAAAAAACGATTATTCAGTGAAAATTTTAAAAACGGTTCGTAGAGATTATCTCGCATTGACTTCATAAATTGATCTCCGAGTTTATTGACTTCCCTAAGTTTAGAAAAAGCTTTGGATACCAAATCCTTTGGCTCTTTATTGTTTTTCAATAAAGCTTTAGAATGTGCCAAATGCGCAGGTAATATTATCAACGCCTCTATTAAAGATATAAAAAGTGTTAACATTACTACAATTGATAACTCGCTGAAGAATTCACCAATTCTTCCATCTAAAAATAAAAAAAGAGAAAAAGCTAAGATTGTTGTGATAATGGCTGAAACTACTGGAGGTATAACTTCAAGAACTCCGTCAATAGCTGCTCTATAAGGTGACTTCCCTTTTTCATATTGCTGATATATATTTTCAGCAATAACAATTGCATCATCTACCAAAATACCAATAACAATAATCATCCCGAAAGTTGATAATACGTTTATAGTAAGTCCAAAGATTGGAGCAAATATAAACATACCTAGAAAAGAAACAGGAAGGCCAAAAGCTACCCAGAAAGCCATTCTAGAATTTAAAAATATAGAAAGAAAAAGAAGTACTAAAAGCATACCTTGAAATATATTTTTAGCTAACAATTCAGTCCGTTCAGTTAGAGTTACTGAAGCATCGTTTAAGACCTCTAATTTTAGGTTTTCATTTGACTGATTGAAATTTTTAATATAATTACGAATAGTTTCGGCTGAAGAAATTACATCTTCTGAATTTGTTGAGCTTACACTTATGTTAATTAGAACTTCTTCTTCTAAAAAACTTCTATTTGGTGTTTCAGAGAAGCGATCCTGAACTTCAGCGAGATCTTTCAATAAAACTTGAGTCCCATCTGGAAGAGATAAAACCTCTATATTTGAAAGCTCATCAGCATAATAAAACTTATTATTAGCCCTTATTAAAAATTCCTCAGCATTAGTTTTTACTCGCCCTCCAGTAACAATTATATTAGTGTTAGCAACTGCTCGAGCTACTTCATTAAAACTTAGTCCATAAGCTAAAAGCTTGTTTTCATTTATAGCTATTTCGATTTCTTCCTCTGGATAACCAGAAACGTTTATCTGAGATATTCCTGGTAAGGCCCTTAAGTCATTCTCTATTTGACGCCCAATTTTTTTAAGATCTAAAAGGCTTGTATTTAACGCGGTAAGAGCAAAATTAATTGTAGATCGATTGGGTTCGCGTTTAGAAACTACAAGAGGCTCCATCCCGGTTGGATAGCTTGGAACCCTATCAACAGCATTTTTAACCTCCAAAAGCATAAAATTAATATCCAAATCTTCCTCAACTTCAACGGTTATGGATCCAGAATTCTCTCTTGAAATTGATGTAATTCTTTCAACTCCTCTGAGTCCCTTAAGATTATCTTCAATTTTTAAGATTACACCTTCCTCGATTTCCGCAGGTGAGGCACCGGGATAAATAGCAGATATTTCAACAACATGTGATTCAGTAAGAGGGAAATATGAGGATTTTAATGACCTTAATCCTAAAGTCCCAAAAAGTAAAAATGCAATGATAATTACGTTTACAGCAACATGGTATTTTATGAAATAATTAATTATTTTTTTCATAAAAAAGATTACTTAGATTTATTATATGGAATAGGATTTATTTCCATACCTGAGAACGCACCTATCAAAGGTTGTGCAACAATTTTTTCCCCATCACTAAGGCCTCTTGTTATTACAAGTGTCTCTGTAAAATGAATCGGATTTACCTTTTTTAAAATTAATTTCCCGTTTCGAACAACAAATATTTCTTCAGCTTCATTAAGTAACCCCCTATCTAATGCAAAGACATCATTAAATTCCATTGCATTAATGTCAGCTTCCATATACATCCCCTCTTTTAGACGTGAATCTCGCATTCGAATATAAACTTCTACCGATTGGGTTTTACTATTAACTTTTGCATTAATTCTGGAAACTATTCCAGTATAAATCTGACTGGTATCAATTGATTTTACCTTGACTTGTGCGCCTTTAGCTATTTTAGAAACATAAGACTTTGGCAGAGCAACCATTAACTCATAATCACCTGGAGCAATAAACTCTCCAAGCTCTTGCCCAGGTCTAATTAAAGAACCTTCAGTAACATTAGCGCTTACTAAAACTCCATTAAAAGGTGCTTTAATCTCATAAAAAGTTAAAGTCTTTTCTAAATTTTGCAGTGAGTAATAAGAAGAAATAATTCCCCTGCCAGAGATAAATAGCCTAACTTTTTCTTGCATAGCAGGTAGGCTAGGAACAGGTTTTTCTAGGTCAAATCCCATCAAATAATTATTCCATTGGCCGTAAGCACTTGGAAAATCCAATTGCAAATCTGGTAAGATAGAAGTAATTAAATTATAAAGTGAAGCGCGCTTAGAGATAACATTTGCTCGATACTCAGAGGGTTCAATTTTTGTTAATATTTGACCAGATCTATATTCTTGCCCTGATTTAAAAAGTGGATTTATAGTTTGCATTATTCCTTGAACCCGAGCTGTAATTCTAACCCGTTTATATGCTTGAAGCACTCCTTTCGATGGAATTTGTACTTGATAAGGTCCATTTTTCACACTGATAGTGTAGACATCTTTTAATGTATTTTTCGCTTTTTTTCTTGGTGGAGGATTACTATCAATAATTGTTTTTGACAATTGAAATGATAAAGCTATAATAACAAATCCTAAAATAAACAAGACCCATTTTCTTGCATTTTTTTTATTAGTTTTTTCAGCCATTAATGATTAAATTAAGGTCTTTTCAATTAAACATTGTCTTAAAAAAAATTTGCTTTAAGATTAGAATGTAATTAATAGACTTTTATGGTTAATGATTTTTTTTGCGAAGCTAAAATATAATTCCATTTATACCTAGTATAAGCTTATCTTGTTTTGATATTTTTTAGAAATTAGACAGAAACTAATTTCTAAAGTTTAAATTATTTTATCTTTCTAAATAAAAAATTTAAAAATGTCATTTTTCAATTCATTGTGGAATGAGATATTAGGGTTTTTTGGGGTAAACCAATTTATTGAAATACTCGAAAAACAAGATTACTCATTATTGCTGAGTTATGAAGGAATTGTAGCGCTAATATTGCCAATTATACCATTACTTCTATTTGTTGAAGTCTTTATGGGTCTTATCCATAAAAAACCTCAAACTAAAGTTTATAAGGTCATTTTTTTAATTTATCTATTTAATAGAATCATAGGGCGATTTATTGCTATTGGGATGGTAGCATTTTGTATAGGAGCTCTTGAACCTTTAGCTATTATTAAAACATCTATGACCTGGTATTGGTTTATTTATGGATATTTAGTTTGGGAATTTGCACATTTTATATACCATTTTCTAGCTCATAAAGTGCGTTTATTCTGGTGTCTTCATGCTACACATCATAGCCCAGAAGAAATGAACCTGAGTGTTTCTCATGCACATTTTTTTCTAGAGGCCCCTTATGCTGACTTTATTCGCACTTCCATATGCATTTTAATGGGAATTGATCCCATTATGTTGTTTACAATTATGTTTATAGATGGAACCTACGGTGCCTTCATCCATGTTGGTGAAAATTTAATAAAAGACGCCCGTTTTGGATTTTTAAATAAAATTATGCTTACGCCTTCACATCATAGAGTTCATCACGCTAGAAATCCATTATACTTAGACACTAATTATTGTAATCTTTTGAATATTTGGGACCGTATCTTTGGAACCTATCAAGAAGAAAATCCAAATTTAGATATCGATTATGGAATTACTAGACCTATTAATTCTGGGAATTTCGTTCATGTCTATTTTGGAGAAATTATTCACCTTGCTCGTGATGTGATAAATGCTCCAGGTATTTTAAATAAATTGCGTTATATTTTTTATCCTCCTGGATGGAGTCATATATCTGGATATCAAACAGCAAAAATGATTAGACAATCTTATTTGAAATCATTGTAATTATTGTCAAATATTTAAAAAATTAATAATTTACTAGCTAATATTTTACTTTTTAGTGTTAATTCAGCAGGAATCAAGTAAAAAGTTAAACAAAAAAAGCCTCCCATAAATTGGAAAGCTTCTCATTAGTTGCTAATAAAAGGTATTTTTTACCTTAACTAACAACACACAACATCTTAAAGTGCGGTCTGGACGGGACTCGAACCCGCGACCCCATGCGTGACAGGCATGTATTCTAACCAACTGAACTACCAGACCTCATTTGGCGTTTGCAAATATACGCTGCATTTTGAATATGCCAAACAATTAATACTAAAAAGCTAATACTTATAAAACTGCGTCTATCGCTTCTGCGTAGGTATTTTTTGGAGAAACTCCAACGTGTCGTCCAACTAATTCTCCCTTGTCAAAAACTAATACAGTAGGTATGTTTCTAACCCCATATTTCGCTGCAAACTCTTGGTTTGCGTCAACGTCAACTTTTCCAACTACTGCCTTGCCTTCATAATCCTTACTCAAATCTTCGATAATAGGCCCTACCATTCTACATGGTCCACACCATGCAGCCCAAAAGTCAACTAAAACAGGTTTGCTTGATTTTAAAACAACTTGGTCAAAAGTTGCATCTGTAATTTCTAATGCCATTTTATTTTTAATTAAAAATCAAATTTAATTGTTTTAACTAAAGAATCTATCTTCTTCAAATCAAATTTCTTTATTTTGTAATGGTTTTTTACAATAGCCTTAATTCAACTTATAAAACCACTCATGATCTTCCAGCCGACTCAATAATTCTGGTATAATCTTTACTTTAATTTTTTTACTATTAAGTGTAAGTTTGATTTTTTTTTCCGAATCATAAACATTGAAAAAAATTGGTTTATCTCCTTTAAATGATTTAAGATGATCCTTTAAAGCGTTTATTTTTTCACTTTTTAATTGATGGATATCGAGTTGAATAGTTAGTTTATTAGAATTTTTTTCAATTGTGTTTTGAAGCATTTCAAAACTTAAAAAATGCACCCTAGGTGATCCAACTTTTCCAGTATCTTTATTAGTCCACCCTTGGCGAATGGTAAATCGAATTCTAATAAATTGGTTGACTACCAAAAAATGTCTGTATTTCAAATAATCCTCTCCAAAAATTCTAAACTCATACTGGTCAGAAAAATCCTCTATAAAAAAACGAGCCCAGCCCTTTCCGTTCCGAGTTTCTAGATGTTCAACTTCATTAACAATTCCTCCAATATTTAATTCACTATTTATTAAATGATATAAATCTCCTAAGTCCGCCAAAGAAATATTCGTATAATGATCCATCTCATGAGAGAAATCATCTAATGGGTGAGCTGAAATATATATCCCAACTACCTCTTTTTCCTTTTTTAATTTGATTAAATTATTCCATGGTTCACTATATGGTATAGTTAAGTCTTGATAGATTTGATCTGTATCCTTACCAAAAAGACTTATTTGAGAGGAGTTTAAATTCTCTTGATATTTTGCACCAAAACGCATAACTTTTTCCAAAAAAGTAATTCCATCTCCATCTGGATTTAAATATTGTGCCCGGTTGGTTTCCCCGAAAGAATCCATTCCCCCAGCCAGAACTAAGTTTTCAAAAGCTTTTTTATTGGCAGCTCTTAAATCAATTCGTTTTGCTAAATCAAAAATTGAATTGAATTTCCCATCTTTTCTATGTTCTATAATTGTTTCTACAGCAGCTCTCCCAACACCTTTAACAGCTCCCATTCCGAAACGAATTGCTTTTTGGTCATTTACCGCAAACTTGTAAAAAGATTCATTGACGTCAGGCCCTAAAACTCTTAGCCCCATTCGACGACATTCTTCCATGAAAAATGTGACCTGCTTAATATCATTCATATTATTTGATAGAACGGCAGCCATATATTCTGCTGGATAATGAGCCTTTAAATATGCTGTTTGGTATCCAATCCACGCATAGCAAGTTGAATGAGATTTATTAAATGCGTAAGCTGCGAATGCTTCCCAATCTTTCCAAATTTTTTCAAGTACCTCCTCAGGGTGTCCGTTAGACATTCCTCCATTAATAAATTGCGGTTTCAATTTTTGTAGTAATGCAAAAATCTTTTTACCCATAGCCTTTCTTAAAACATCAGCTTCACCTTTTGAAAAGCCTGCTAATTTTTGAGACAATAGCATAACTTGCTCTTGATAAACGGTAATCCCATAAGTTTCTTTTAAGTATTCACCCATTACAGGGAGATCGTATGCTATATCTTCCTTTCCGTTTTTTCTATCGACAAAACTGGGAATATATTCTAAAGGGCCAGGCCTATACAATGCATTCATGGCTATTAGATCATCAAAAACTGTTGGTTTCAGATCTTTGAGATATTTTTGCATCCCTGAGGATTCATACTGAAAGACCCCAACAGTTTCTCCACGTTGAAAAAGCTCATATGTCTTTAAATCGTCTAATGGAAAGTTATCAGGATCTAGATCAATATCATACTTATATTTTACTTGTTTAACTGTATCCTTTATTAAGGTTAGAGTTTTAAGCCCTAAAAAGTCCATTTTCAGTAATCCTGCATCCTCGACCACTGAATTGTCAAACTGAGTTACGTATAAATCGGAATCCTTTGCAGTAGACACTGGAACAAATTGTGTAATATCATCTGGAGTAATAATAACTCCGCAGGCATGAATTCCTATATTTCGCAAAGATCCCTCTAAGATTTTTGCTTGTTGTATAGTCTGTCCAGAAATAGAATCTTCATCTGCTATACTTTTGATTTCATTAACCCTTGAAATTTCTTCTGAGCGGAGTTTTTCTTTAAGCTCTTGCTCGGAGTAACTAAAAATATTATCAAGTTTGATATTCGGTATTAACTTAGCTATTCTATCTGCTTCTCCTAATGGTAAATCTAGTACTCTTGCAGTATCACGTATAGAAGACTTTGCAGCCATTGTTCCATATGTAATGATTTGAGCAACTTGATTAGATCCATATTTTTCAATTACATAGTCAATAACGCGACCTCTTCCTTCATCGTCAAAATCAATATCAATATCGGGCATACTTACTCGATCTGGATTTAAAAAACGCTCAAAAAGTAAATTGTACTTAATTGGATCAATATTTGTTATTTTTAGACAGTAAGCCACAACTGAACCTGCTGCTGATCCTCTTCCTGGTCCTACAGAAACATTCATATCTCTTGCTGCTGCTATAAAATCTTGAACAATCAAAAAATAACCCGGGTAACCAGTATTTGCGATAACTTCCAATTCAAAGTTAATTCTCTCCTTTATATCTTCTGTTAATGTTGTATAGCGTTTTTTAGCACCTTCATATGTTAGAAAACGTAAATAGTTATTTTCACCTTTTTTCCCATCTACATCGTTGTCTACAATATGAGCCTCTGGAATATCAAATTTTGGTAGTAAAACATCACGGTTGAGATGAAAAAACTCAATTTTATCGATCAATTTTTGAATATTTAATATTGCTTCAGGTAGGTCTTGAAATAATTTTTTCATTTCCTCACTCGTCTTAAAATAATATTCTTGATTTGGAAATCCATAACGAAAACCTCTTCCTCGCCCAATTGGTGTGGCCTGCTTCTCTCCTTCTTTTACACAAAGTAAAATATCGTGTGCATTAGCTTCATCCTTTTTAGC